>JAHEKD010000389.1 GCA_024638545.1 Gammaproteobacteria bacterium | reverse complement strand
GTATCTTCTATTGATAATGCCGCTTTGAACATTGACGTGCAAAATGAAGATCAAATCGCCGTTTCAGATAATACTGATCAGGCACTATCAACAGACACTTCGGTGAGTGAAACACCTAAAATAACGAAAGTCACTACTTCCCGGCAATCAGCGGCTGCAGAAATTCCAGAAGAATTGCCGGTATTCGGTGATAAAGAAATATCCGGACAGGTGCAGGATACCAAGGGTCAATCCGTTTCAGCTGTGTCTATACAGCTTCACCTGCAGAGCCCCGGGCCAGATGCCCCCGGCGGCAGTTTTCCGCGTCGAACGCAATCAGGTTTGGAGGGTGAATTTATATTTCAGAATCTTCCCGATGTTGATTATCGGTTGACGATACCCGAACAAGACATTTACGGTCAAGTTTCCTATATCACTCGTGCCGACACCTCGGACCTGGTGCTTGTGCTTCCGGACAAAAATAGTGTAACCATTCAAGGTCATGTGAACGACGATAATGACCAACCAATATCTGGCGTGAGCGTCAGCATTGATGGAAAAAATGAAACCAAAACCGACACGGACGGCAGTTATCAAGTCCGCGACACTTTTACCATTAATTCAAATCATCGCCTGGGTTTCTTACACAACGGATTTCGCGAAGTCAACGAAATTGTCAGGATATCGTCAAACTCAATAACGATCGATAAGCAACTGCAACCCAAAAGCGATGTAAATCTAACTGGCCAGGTTGTCAATGACTATGGTATAGCCTTGTCAAAAGCATCAATCTGGCTGTTTTCCGGATCAGCCGAGATTGAGCGGCGAACGAGGAGTGACGATGATGGCTATTTTACTATTGATGATTTGAAGTCAGGTTCGGATTATCAGTTCGCGGTATCGCATACAGGTCATGAAAAATATAAACTCAACAAACTAACAATCACTGAATCATCGCAACCAATCCGCATCGAGCTCAAGGCCCTGTCTACGGGAACGGTAACTGGCATGATAGTCAATGCTGTCGGTTATCCAGTCTCGAACTATGCAATCACGATTGCCAGTGGTTCTGTGGGCGCTAAGGTTGTCACCAGTGACAATGCAGGGCAATTTAAAGCTGTCCCTGTATACGAAGGCGCATTACAGATCAGCTCGATGTCAGTACCGCGTTCAACAATATCCGGGATAAAACTGTCAGCCGGGCAGGATTTGTTTTTAACGCTGATTGTAGACCATGGCGATTATGAGATCTTTGGCAGGATTATTGATGACGGCGGTAATGCCATCCACAATGCCCAAATAAAATTGTCCTGGACCCACTCATCCGACGGTCTGAGTTCAAGTTCAAACCGAATTTTAAAATCTGATGCACAGGGTGATTACCGAATTCAAAATATCGGGCCAGGGCTGCATACGCTGATGGTAGCCGCAGCGGGATTCAAGAATGCGCATCTTGATATAATTTCCGAACAACAAATCGGCCCGCTGTCGATTACGTTAAATCCTTAAGTTGAGTGTAGTTTTAGCTAAGGGTGAAATAAGTTGCTATTTACCTTTGCAGTATTTGTTTGAGCCAATGATACACACTCGTGTAAACACTTGATATTAAAGCCATTAATCCAGCAAGAGACTTTATTTTAGCTGTATATCTTTTAGAAGCTCTTAAACATTCTGGTTACAATTGTAAGCGAAGATGAGAAACCAGAGTTTGCATCAACCAGTAAGGCGATATCATCTAGTCCTTTGGCAAAATCATTTCGTGATAGATAATTATCATTAATTAACAATATTATTAAAGATCATTAATGTTATTAGAAATAACTTTTAATGATTATAAAAATTTGTTATATTGCAATCATCTTCACAAGGGGTGAATATTTTGACCGCTTAATTATTAAGAAAAATTTAACTAGCGGAAACTTGATACGGGGTATTAGCAATGCATACTGCATTGTATTTAGGGGATGACAGGTAAAAATTGGATCTTCAGTTACAAATGAAACAGATCTAATAACAACACCAAAGTACACTTGTATCTTAATATTTTGTCGTAACAACTCGCATAAAGTTGAATCGACAACATTTTAGGGATAGGTAAGTGTTTTGATATTTTTAACTCTACCGTATTACGGGGCTATGCCAGTTGTATTGAGTAATTGGCATTTCGTTTTTAAGTTATCTTCTTATAAAACAGTATTACTGTACTGTTTTAATATATATCAAGCACCCCGCCAGACACTATTCAAGATTTTTCATTTTTTCTACAATTGCCAATCGTTTCACCAGTGCCCCTTCCTTTCAAATATTGTAATTACTGAAACAATCGCAGGAAACTTTTGCGATGTTTCAACCGGTTCGGCAACCATTTTCAAAGACCATAACAACCATACTGAATCATTTTTCACTATCTCTAATTACCTGAACCAGGTGATTGGAAAGACTAAATACGTATTAGGAGCATAAATACCATGGCTACGCAATCATTACTATCAAGAACAATCGCAAGACTGCTGTTATCGCTTGCAGTGGGTTTGTTCGCGTGCCTTTCCCAGGCACAGGAAACCTTAACGATGCCGGTATGGTCAGATATATTTGACTCGACAGGTACAAACAAGGACGCAGTCGGCGCGGGTGGATCGCCCGGCGGCAACGGCACGCCCGACTATGTGGATTTATATGGTGCGGTGGATGCGGTGTTTGCCGGAGACAACATTTCCGACTCTGTGGGGACGGATATGTCGGTCAGCGACGGCACCCAGGTACTGGCAGATACGGTGGTGCGTAATGATACGGTAGCGGCAGTCCATGATCTGGGCAATGGCTTTGTGATGGCCAGGCGAGGGAGCAATAATGATTTACTGCTGTATGGGGGCATGGAGCGATTGGCCCCGTCAGGCGGGAGCAGTTATGTCGAATTCGAGTTTAACCAGGAAGTCGTTCAGGCCATAAGAGTTGATGTAGCACTGCGCGGCGAACGCAAGGCGGGCGATTTGCTGATACGCCTGACCCTGGATCAAGGGGTGGTCACAGGCGCACAGGCCAAACGCTGGACGAGTGCCGGTGAGTTTACAACTGTGCACACAGTTTCAATTATACCCGGGGTTACCTGCAGCGGCGATCCACTTTCCTTCAAAGTGTGTGATCCGTGGCTGGCGAGCGGGCAACACAATTATCAGAGCGCATTTGATCCGTGGACAGAGGGCTGGGATATGACCGGTAATCCAGTGAGTGTCCCGCAACCTAATGCGATAGTGGAATTTGCGGTAAATGTATCGGCGGTGAGTGGTTCTAGTCCGGACTATTCAAGCATTATTGTGCGCACACCACGGGACATTACACTCTCTAGCTTCAGACGCATAGGCTACTGGGCTCAAGTAAACAATAGTAACTGAGTAGAGGTATAAAAAAATGAAAACGACTACAAAAATGAATGCCTTCTTTAATCTGATCAGATCTACGACGTTGACACTGGCAATTTTGCTTATATCGATTGTCAATATCCAGGCAGTTTATGCAACCCATGACACTGCCGGTGCTGGCATCTGCTCGATTGACAACAGCGCCTCCTGTAGCTTTGACACGGACTGCGGCACCCACGGTGGCGGAACCTGTTTACTGCCCACCGGTGGCGGCGATGTCCTGACGTCGGGTGAC
>JAHEKD010000388.1 GCA_024638545.1 Gammaproteobacteria bacterium | reverse complement strand
GATACCCCGATCAGTTGAATCAAACTTATCGAGTGTCGCAGCCTGTCCCAGGCCCAAAGGCCAATGCAGAAGCCTGCTCCCGCTGAGCCAACAAATAGCGATATCGCGCCTAATTCAAATCCATGCTTCCAGAGAAACACTGGAATGAAAAATGGAAATATTCCGATCAGCAGCGAATGCAGGCCCAAATATTGATAGAAAGTTCGGGAAAGTCGCTGTGTACCAGAAGCCGCAGCTGGCGTGTCTAGAGATGCTAGTTGCATTAAAAAATATGCTTGTCCTCGATCTCAATTTTATCAAGTTCAGCCAAGTCTGCGGAGAAATCTTCCTTGCAACCAAAGCGAGGGAAATGATGCATGTCCATATAGGGTCTTGAGTTCACTTCTATAAAAATACATTTCTGGTCCCGATAGCTGGTTTCAATGCCTTTTTCGAAAATCACATCAATACCGAATACATTGGCATCAAACATCTTGACCACCCGCTGAAAAAGTTCGCGGTTCTCATCCGGGATTGTTGTCTGATCAATGATTTCTACCACCCCACCCGGCGCCAGCGCCACCCGATGAAATAGCTCAACATTCTGGCCCTTTTCTGGAATCGAGTCCAAATTGAACTTGTGCTTGGCCAGATGACGAACCACTTGATCACTCTTTTTTATTGGAAAGATCACAGGGTGCAGGTTCATTTCCTGTCGCACTTTATTTTCTTCGTCGATTAGCTGGTCAATAGTGGAGCTGCCATCACCCACTACGAAAGGCGGATAGCGGCGAATGACCGAAATCATATGATGGTCGGTTGCCAGCACGCGATAGTTGGCCCCCTGCAAATACTGTTCAATTATGGTTGTGGGCCACCAGAGTTTGGCCAGAAAAATCGCGCGCCAGAGTTCGCCGAAGCTGTTGATCGGAAAATAACTGCCACGAGAATACCCACTTACATTTGGTTTGACCACCACAGGAAATCCATACTGGCTGGCGAACCGGTGTGCTACCCATGGCCACGTGAACACCATACCGCGCGCGTGGGGCACATCATTTTCAGCAAAAACGGCGCGCCCCTGCGCCTTAGATCTGCATGATTTTCGGACATCGAGGGAATTGTAGCTACTGCATCCGTGCATGTATTTTTCACTGATCCAGGCGTATATCAGCGCCTTCAGCTTCTTCATATTTTCGCTCTCAGAAAATTCAGGAGTCGGCTTTCTCGGTTATACAACATGATTTTGGTAAACACGGGCTTTTCGGGCAACGATTTGTCACGCGCTTTGGTAATCCGGGCAAGACTCATCATGTAGCGACGAATCATAGCGAAAACCTGTTTCACTCCATATTTTCTATCCAACATATTGATTGGCATCGGCAGAAACAGATTGACTTCAATCACGTGAAAACGTCCCGCCATTAAATCCTCAAGGGAATTAGCTCGCACACTGGCGCGTGATATATTGAAATGCCCGATTCGATTCATGTGCTGCCACAATTGGCCTAGCTGGACCGAATCAAACTGCTCAGTGATTTCAACGTATTGTGTACTTGAGTTATAGATACCGTTTACTGGGTTTGGTTCCGATTCGTTTACCGCCTCGGTAACCGTCAGCACCGCATAGTTATTCTTGTCATTATGGTGACGCATTGAAAATATTTCGAACTCCCGCGACTCGGGTGCAGCTTGTTGTAAGAGGAATTTAACGCGTTCATTCTTAGTGCGTTTACGAATTTCTGCCAGATCCTGAGGAGAGTCCGCACGCTCAACACCTGCAGCATTTTGTCCCCACTCTGGTTTTACAAACACCGGCCAGTATTCAGGTACAACCTCGCTATTATCGTAGCGTTGTTCCAGTCGCCACTCCTTCGGGATGAACTGATCAATATCGAGCTTGGAAAAGATCCCCTCCTGGCGGTCAAAACAAGGGGAGTTGAGTTGAAAGTACTTACACGGCTTGGTACCGATACGTATGCAGTACAGAATATATAGAATCACCATAGTCACGGTAATCTTCATAATGCGCCGCTGGTAGGTTTATCGTATACCTGCAATGGTTTAATCCCTGGCAGAGAGGTGCCAGCCGAGAGCCAATTGATGTGGTTGACTAAGGTTTAATTCGTGAATTGATGAGAAATAAAACAATGCCCAGGATCAGTATCGATACCGCGGCGTAAAACAATGAGCCACCATCTGATTTGCCTTCATGCAGCACTTCTACGCCGAGTGGCGTAAACAGGTGGAAAAACACAGCTCCAGCCATCACTGCAGAAGCCATTAACCCACCAAACTTATGGATCTGAGACCTAATAGAGCGTTTACTGGATTTCCCGGCTAACCCGATCAACCAAAATAAAATGGGTGACAACAGCACTATCGAGGTAAGAAGCTCGACACTTCCTACAACATAAGCACCGTATTGACCAAACAGCTGCCCAAAACCCTGGCTGAAGGTATCCGACATCCAGGCCCCGATGGTGCCGAAGATATGTTGGGTATCAGGGTGGCCAGTGAATTTGTAGGGCAAGGAAAATAAAAACACCTTACAAATCCAGATCACTATAATCCAACTTACCAGTGCGACAGCTTTTTTGTTCATATAGGAATGTTGTGGATAAAGAGAAGGAACATCGCGGATCGAATTTCCAATGGACCGATTATATGTCGGATAGTTCGATTTCAGATACTTAGGCTCTGCAGAGTAAGATCATGCCTGCAGTCGCTCGATACTAAAACTGGAAGCATGATGTGGACCTGTTGCCAGATCTTTAATCTAGGCTGTTTTTCGACTATCACTTCGGCCGCAGACCTCTAGACGACCTGCATACCCGCAAGGGCGCTGGCAAATTGTCGATACTTGACGCTCAAAGTTACTCCAGATAAAAAGATGTCAGAGAAAATGATAAGCGAATACTTAATACTGCCCACTTTTAACCTGAACCCAGGAGATAAAATCCAGGTTACTATTTCAATTCCTGGATAGCGCAGCACAATCAGATGTGCAAACTAGCAAAATTCAATGCTGCAACCGTTTGAAGTAGTGTTGTTGTTCGTGTTTGTAGTGATTGCAATCATGTTACTGCGAAATCGGCAGGCCCATGAGCGAGCAGACCAGGTGGCAAGGCAATACTGCCGGCAAAATGGACTGCAGTTCCTTGATGGCACCGTGGTTTTCAGGGGCATGCGTCTTGAACGTAACAGGCTTCAATTCTGTCGAAGTTTCCGGTTCGACTACTCTCTTAGCAGTGCTGATCGTCATCAAGGGTTGCTGACATTATGTGGCGATCATATTCAGTCATTTCGAGTAAACCCAGATCATCTCAAAGCAACCACAATTCTGCATTAACGAGCGACAAGGAACTTTCCGTTTTCACATAGCATCAAAGCTGTTCTACAATGTCATCAGTCCTAAGCGTGAATTAGCCATGTTTATCTCTACAAAATCAGTGTTTAATGGTTTTATTGTGACCGTGATGTGTTTTACATTCGTCTCGCCCCTACAAACTCTAGCTGCTGACAATGTTTCTCAGGGGCCGGTCAGTACCAGCAGGTTGGGCAAGGTCGCAATCGGTGGCTACGATACCGTTGCCTATCATGATCAAGCCGCTATCGATGAACATATCGCGACGGAAGGTAAAAAAGCATGGGTGCA
>JAHEKD010000387.1 GCA_024638545.1 Gammaproteobacteria bacterium | reverse complement strand
GTCATAAAACCCATACAGGCGCATCCTTTAACCGTCTCGCTACGAAGTCCGGTGAGAAATGCGGGCTGTACTTCACCTTCGTGATCATCAGCCCGCCACAAATAGAATCGCTCACCGTTTATTTTTACGAAGACCTCATCCAGATGTCATTGCCAATTTGAATGTATAGCTTTTCTTTTTTGCCGGATATTATCAGCAAATACTAGACCAAAACGCTCTACCCAGTAACGTACTGGTTCGTGGCAGATATCTATGCCGCGTTCATGTAAAATATCTTCAACTTGTCGATAACTCAAGTATAGCGAATGTAATACATGACAGCTAAGCGGATAATTTCTGGAGATTTTTTGAAGTAGTTGAAAGGATTCTGCTTGCTCATATCAGGAAACTAGCACCGATTTCGCGAATATTCAATTTCCTCTGACAATGCCCACCGGGTTGCGTAAAAACCATCAAGACTATAGTGATACTTTCTATATTGATGAAGTGTTCCTCAATATTAATGGTCAACGTCAGTATCTATGGCGTGCTGTTGATCAGGACGGCGATGTTGTTGATATCCTTGTCTAAAGCCGACGAAACAAGAAAGCCGCGCACCACTTTTTACGTGAGATGCTGAAACCTCAGGGCGCACCATGCAAAATAGTAACCGATAAATTGCGAAGCTATAGCGCTGCCCGGAAAGAAGTCATACCTTCGTTCATGCACTTCCAAGATCAGTATGCCAATAATTGTGCGGAAGGCTCGCATCAACGCACCAGACAGCGAGAATGACAAATGTGGCGTTTCAAATCGCCCGGCAAGCGCAGCGATTTCTCTGTGTACATAGCCAGTTCAACAAGTTATTTAAAGTCGGTCGTCATCTATTAAAAGTGTGTCACTATCGGATGTTTCGCACACGCGTATTTGAAATATGGCAAAAGGTGACGTGCGCCTGTTGATAAAGTATGAGAGTATATCTACAAATTTTTTTAACTCACTTTCAATTTAACAATACCCTAATGGGGCTTAACGCGCGGATAGATGATTTGGACCCCATTGCTAACAGGTTACAATTATGGACTTAAGGGGTGATCAATTAACACCTGTACATTTACAGTAACGTTATCTGGCCCTGTGCAAGTTGGATGCCCAAAACCGCTAGCGCTTAGACCTGTGCCTGGATCAATATCAAATATAATATTATCTCCAGTTGTCAGTCCTGCTGGAACATAGTCAAGCGACAATGCATCTCTGACACGCCATGCAATATTGTGATCTGCACATGAACTGTCACCACTGACACCCACTGCACCGATCATATCGCCAATAGAATTATATAGGGCCAGGCCACCACCAAAGACGTTAACTCCGCCAATTCGTTGATTAACCATTGGGTCATTTTGTGTGCCAAATTTTTTTGAGTTGCCGTCATAAGCAACATCAGGATCTACTGGGTTACTAAATTGCAGTCCAAACAATGAACCACCTGGTTGGGTTGCCGACCAGAGGTTTGCAGTTGATAAAGCAAGACTGGATTGCAAACTAAATGCATTCGCTGTATTGGCCTTCTGCGCTGAAATTACTCTGCTTCCTAGCCATTGATCATTAATGTCAACTCCAGTCTTTGTTACTGCACATACAGTCCCGTCATCAGAGACGACAGTTGCCCACATATTTAAATCAAAACCGCCATTGCTCGGTCCTCCAGAAGGTAAGACGGCCCCAGTGAGTGCAGTTTTTAGAGCAGTATATCCACCTACAGCGTTCATTACGGTGGCACAAGAATTGTTCGCAGATACCATGTTTGCGCTTACCATCAGGCATATACCAATTATTGTTTTCTTCATTTTTTTCTCCTATGTTGTTGTATTACAGCTAAAAAAAAGCTCCAAACATCTCCTAGTGGTACTAATGAACTAGCGGAAGGAATAGAAAGGGATGACAGATTTGCTTTTCTATAGTACTAATCCCTTAAATACTTCTAATCGTAATCGATCAGTTATGGTCTTCCTTAATTTATTGATTACGATTGCCTTATGTAACACTCCTGTTTGTTAGATTTATAGCTCTATTAGTTAGATTGTTATTAATATCACTAGATTAACAATAGCATAGACTCAAAGCTTAAATTGTCAGGCTTTGTCAGGCTTTGTCAGGCTTTGTCAGGCTTTACTATTTGTGGTTTCATCATCATGCAACGATGCGCGGCTTGATTTTTCTAGTTTACAAACTTTTAAAAAATGTCTGCTATGTACAGAAAATAAATAAAACTTGATAAGAGTTTAAAGGCGGCTCAGAGTACAGACTGTGTGAAGACACAATTTCACACATATCAATCACATTCTATATCACATTAGTTGCTTCGTTTTTGCGTATTGGATACTCGTTTTTATCAGGGAAAAGAAACCCATCAGGCTTCTATTGCTTCAATCAGTTGTTTGACACCCATCGTGTTTATCATTCGGGTTAAATTGTACGCCAGAACATGTAAACTCATCTCAGTGCTGACTCGTTTGAGTGTCTTTGTCTTAAAGTGGCTCATCCCCATCCAGGATTTTATAGTGCCAAAAGCATGTTCAGCGGTTTGCTTGCGTAATTGCATCACGGAAGGGTTTTCATTCATGCGTTGTTCGTGCTCCTCAAGTACCTTACCATGTTCCCAACGACTGACTCGTCTTTCTTTAGCGGGTGTACATCTTGGTTTTAAATGACACGTTTGGCAGTTGGAACTCCAATAGCGGTTCATGGTTAGGCCATTTTCTTGCGATGCATATCGCCAGATCAATCGCTCCCCTGCAGGGCATTCTTATTCATCATCTTTGTCAATATAAACAAAGTCCTGTCGATCATATAAACCCCGTGCCTTATTATTCGATGTAGCCGGCCTTCGAACATAAGACGTCATCCCTGCATCAACGGTTGCCTTGATTTCTTCCATCTTGAAATAGCCTCGATCCGCAATCACTTCCAACGCTTCAATTCCCATGGCTTGTTGAGCTTGTTTGGACATTCGTGATAACTGACTGCGATCGCCCATTGCCATGGAAACTTCATGGGCAACAATGAGATGGTGTTTGGTATCTACCGCTGCCTGGACGTTGTAGCCTACATTACCGGAACTTCGTGCATTCGTTGACATCGCTCGCGCGTCTGGATCGGTGAGCGAGATTTGTTTGTCAGGCGCCTGGTCAATCACCGCTTCGATGGCCTGGACGTCTTTCATTTGGCGTTTCAATGAATCGATCTGTTTATTGATATGGTCTGTCTTGGCTTTGGGCGGCGATTGTTACTGTCGATCAAAGCTGTCTAATTGATCAAGATAGCGATCCAGGCTTTTATTAATGGCTTCGATTCGTCGTTTTATTTTGTTCTGAGTATAGTTGCGATCTCGATTGTTAACGGCTTTAAAACGGCTGCCATCTATACAAACCAGTGATGCTGAAAACAGGTTCAGTTGTTTATAAATCATGATGAATTGTCTGCATGCCTTTTTGATTGCAGGACCGTTATCTTTCCTAAAATCAGCAATCGTTTTAAAGTCAGGCGTGAGTCGATTTAACAACCACATCAACTCAACATTGCGATTCGTCTCACGCTCTAAACGACGGCTGGACTGAATCTTATTGAGATAGCCGTAGATATAACTTGCGCATCATT
>JAHEKD010000386.1 GCA_024638545.1 Gammaproteobacteria bacterium | reverse complement strand
AGTACAGAAAATATTTATAGGATTAGATGAGGAAACCAAGATGAGTTCCGGAAATATAGTAGAGATCATTGGTGCGGTTGTGGATGTGCAGTTTCCGCGCGGTAACGTTCCAAAAGTTTATGATGCCCTCAAGGTCGATAGCACTGGCCTGACGCTGGAAGTTCAGCAACAGCTTGGTGATGGTATCGTCCGCACGATTGCTATGGGTTCCAGCGATGGCCTCAAGCGCGGTCTGGATGTAACAGGGACAGGTTCACCTATCGCGGTCCCTGTTGGCGAGGCAACCCTGGGCCGAATTATGGACGTATTGGGTGAGCCGGTTGATGACGCCGGGCCCGTCGGTACGGATCAGCGCATGCCCATCCACCGCAAGCCACCAAGTTACGCAGACCAAGCCGCATCGCTCGAAATACTTGAGACCGGAATCAAGGTAATTGACCTGATCATGCCGATTGCCAAAGGCGGCAAAATTGGACTGTTTGGTGGTGCCGGAGTTGGCAAAACCGTTACCTTGATGGAACTGATCAATAATATTGCACGTGAGCATGGCGGCTTTTCAGTATTTGCCGGTGTCGGTGAACGTACCCGTGAAGGAAACGATTTTTACCACGAGATGAAAGAAGCGGGCGTACTCGATAAGGTGGCCCTGGTTTATGGTCAGATGAATGAGCCGCCCGGCAACCGGTTACGCGTTGCCCTGACCGGGCTGACAATGAGTGAATACTTTCGTGATGAGGGCCGTGATGTTCTGCTGTTCGTCGATAATATTTATCGTTATACCCTGGCGGGCACGGAAGTGTCAGCGCTGTTGGGACGGATGCCGTCTGCGGTTGGTTACCAGCCAACGCTGGCGGCTGAAATGGGCGCACTGCAGGAAAGGATCACTTCAACCCGTGAAGGCTCAATTACCTCATTTCAGGCTGTATATGTACCAGCCGATGACCTGACAGACCCGTCACCCGCAACAACCTTTGCTCACCTTGATGCAACCCTGGTATTGTCACGTCAGGTTGCGGAACTGGGCATCTATCCGGCGGTTGATCCACTCGACTCGACATCACGTCAGCTTGACCCGCTGGTTATCGGCGAGGAGCACTATAATATAGCCCGTGCTGTTCAGGGAACGCTTCAGCGATACAAGGAGCTGCGCGATATCATTGCGATTTTAGGCATGGATGAATTATCAGACGATGATAAGCTCGCGGTTTCCCGGGCTCGTAAAATCCAGCGCTTCTTATCCCAGCCTTTCTTCGTTGCAGAAACCTTCACGGGTTCTGCGGGAAAATATGTTAGTCTGAAGGATACAATCAGTGGTTTTAAAGGCATTGTTGATGGTCAGTACGATGACTTGCCAGAACAGGCTTTTTACATGGTCGGCGGTATAGATGAGGCTGTCGAAAAAGCCAAAACGGTAACTTAGGGACAGGCCATGGCGGCAACAATTAAAGTTGAAATTGTCAGTGCTGAAAGCGAGATCTGGTCAGGCACAGCGGGGGCAGTGTTTGCGAATGCTGAAATGGGTGAAGTGGGTATTTACCCTCGCCATGCGCCGTTGTTGACCCGCCTGAAACCAGGTGAAGTGAGAGTGCAGCTGGAAGACGGCACAGAGGAGGATTTCTATATCTCAGGCGGCTTACTGGAAGTACAGCCCCATGTAGTAACCATTTTGTCGGATACGGCAATACGTGCAGAAGATCTGGACGAAGCCGCCGCGCTGGAAGCGCAGAAAAACGCAGAACTGGCCATGAAAGATCAAAAATCAGACATGGATTATGCCAGGGCAAAAGCTGAACTTATTGAAGCCGCTGCACAGCTTCAGGCGATTCAAAAACTCCGCAAGCGGCAGAAATGATTTTAGTTCCGGGGACACATTACTTAATTCACGAATTAAGTAATGTGTCCCCGGAATGTTAAGGCGCTGCATGCCCTGGAAATTCGCCAGGGTGCGGTCACGGGCAGACCCAGCAGGATTATTGTGGAGTTTCCGGAGGATGGCGGCGTTACCATTAGCGGGCATGCAGTCAGGATTGATTAAGCCGATAGCATTATTTTTTGTAAAAAATGGCGCTATTCCTGCTTGTCCTAAAAAAGCGTGTCAGCCGCATACCATCGCATTACAATAATGCATATTTAACCGGCAATATACGACTTGGATATTTATGACTTCACTCGATCTGGAATTTGTCCGACGCCAGTTCCCGGCATTTCAGGATCCACAAGCTGCTGAATGGGCATACATGGAAAATGCGGGTGGTTCACTGGTTCCCTCTCAGGTTACAGATAAGCTAATTAACTTTTATACCCGGACCAAGGTTCAACCATACGCAGGTTATGGCCCTTCTGATGAAGCCGGCGCTGCAATGGACAGGAGTCACCAGCTGTTGGCCGCAGCGATTAATGCCGATGCGGATGAAGTCAGTTTCGGCCCGTCAACGACGCAGAACACCTATGTGATGGCGCAGGCGATGGCCGATGACCTGAGTCCCGGTGATAAAATTATCGTTACCAATCAGGACCATGAGGCCAACATCGGTGCCTGGAGGCGATTGGAGAATAGGGGCTTCAGCATCAAAGAGTGGCAGGTTGATCCGGAAACCGGATTACTAAATCCTGAGGATTTGTACGCGCTGATTGATAAAAAAACCAAGCTGGTCTGTTTCACGCATTGTTCAAACATCGCGGCAACGATTAACCCTGTTAAAGCTATCACCCGGGCTGTGCATGATGCAGGCGCCATAGTAGTGGTGGATGCCGTCTCGTATGCACCGCATCATTTTGCTGATGTCAAGGACCTGGATGTTGATTTTTATCTGTTCAGTTTATATAAAACCTACGGCCCGCATTTGGGCTTGATATACGGAAAACGCGAACATATGGAAAATATTTCAAATCAGGGGCATTTTTTTAATCAATCAAAATTGGGCAAAAGACTGACACCGGCAGGTCCGAATCATGCTGAAATTGCTTGTGCCGGAGGAATCGTCGATTATTTTGATGATGTTTATACGCATCATTTTGGAAACACCCGGGCAGGTGTAAGGCAGCGGGTGGAAGCGGTCTTTAACTTGTTTGGCGAACAGGAACAGCAGTTGATGGCACCATTAATGGATTGCCTGAACAGTAAGCCGGCGGTCAAAGTGGTTGGATTAGCGGTTGCCGATCACAGGCTTCGTGCCCCTACCTTTGCATTTTATTCAAACAGGATCAAATCAGTCGATATTGCCAAAGCCCTGATTGCTGCAAAACTTGGCGTTGGACAGGATCATTTTTATGCATACAGGCTCATTGATACGATGGGCGTTGATCCCGGCGATGGTGTAGTGAGACTCTCGCTGCTTCACTACAACAGCAGCGAAGATATTAATCGTGCTGTTAATGTGCTCGACGAGATCTTATGAATGATGAAATGAACCATGCGGAAAATCGGCAGCGATTCTGAATCCGGTCTCGCCGATGAACAGATTTATACAATAATCATGATGCACCGTTACCAAAGTCAATCGATCAACAAGGTTGGCCGGCAGTTTGGCATTAGCCCGCAATTCTCACCGGACTCCGTAGCGAGACGGTTAAAGGATGCGTCCTGTATGGGTTTTACGACCAAAGGCCGGCATTATGTTATCAGCATATGTGCCGGCACAAGGGCCGGC
>JAHEKD010000385.1 GCA_024638545.1 Gammaproteobacteria bacterium | reverse complement strand
AAACAATTCGTAAAAATCGCCCATGCGGAACAACAGCAGCGCGTCTCCACACGCTGCCTTGGCCTCATGGTATTGCCGCATCATTGGTGTCATGACCAAGATCGTAACGACAACCGAGGCCGAGCAAAACCTCCGATGTACTGTCGACACGAAATTGCCCGCACTCCAGGCCTCCATCATATCGCCAATGTTAAAATAGAACGTATTTTCTATCGGATCTGCGTCTATCCAGTTGTTTTCCAGGTCCAGAACCTGCAGACCCGGGTTTTTTGAGTGCAAAATAGTAAAGCACTCGTAATCGGTATGTGCACCCATGTTCGAATCCTGTTGCTCTACCTGCTGCTCATTGGCCATGTAATGAATCAATCTGAGCTGCGATACCGGCTTAGTCCTGAACTGGTCGAAATAACCTTTGGGTAAATCCAGGATGATTTCAAACGCATAGAACATCAGCGAACTGACCCGCAGCACCTCATGCGTGTACTGGTTAATGACGGATCTGAAGTTGGGTAAATCCGGCCAGATATTAGGGCCGAGCAAAGGATTGCCGTCCAGGTAATCAGCGTCATCATAAGGCAGGTCTATGCCGAGGTCAAAGGCCTCATATCTGCGAGGTCCTTTCTCATCCTGGTAATCCCCTTTTTCACTGGTTGGCACATAGCCCCGGTGATTTCTCTGGTTGCCTACGTAGTAGCGCAGCTTTTCAATCTCTGATAATTGAAAAAATTCTCTGGCCTGATCATAAACCGAATCAATGAGTGTGCTGCTGACACCGTGGTTCGATAGATATAAAAAACCGTTCTGGCGAGCGCGTTCATTAATCATTGCCGCTGTATATTTATGCATCCTGTAATCAGGATGCATTAATCCGCTGATGTCAACAACATACCCATTCTCGTTAGAGCTTCGTTTATAGAGAAAAGGTATTTTTGCTAGTTTTTGACTTGCCATCCGAAATTTTCTAAAAGCAGCGCTCTGCATATAATTCACCACCTTTACATAATGTCATACAATTTGAAGCTAGGCACTCCCCCTTAATTGAGCGTTTTTATAGGCTCTCCGCACCACAGCACCACAGTTTTCAATGCTGCAAACATTACAAACGATATAAGATCCAATTAAATGTTTGTAACAATTTACCCTATCATAAAATCCAAATAAATGTAATGGAGTTAACTCAAAATCAATGCGTAAATTCATGTTTAAACCATAAAAAAAAGGTCAAAGGTTGATATTTGCATATATTTTCAGCTTAAGTTCATTGGGATGGAAGGGTTTTTCCAACTGGTCATCAATGCCGCTTTTTTCAAGCAGTTCCCTGGAACTGCTGAGTACATCAGCACTCATTGCAATAATTGGAACACCGCTATTCTTGCCATTACCTGATCGAATTTTAGAACTGGCCTGATAACCATCCAGCACGGGCATTTGCAGATCCATCAGTATCAGGTCGACTGATTCAGACTCACATATATCGATCGCTTGCTGCCCATTTTCAGCGGTTAACACTTCAACAAGCCAGCCGTCAAGAAACTTCTTGGCCACAAAGATATTGATGGGTGCATCATCAACAACCAGTATTCTTTTTCCTTCAAGATTAATATCGTCCACCTTGATAATCTGTTCGGTTTCGATAAGATGTGTATGTGAGATTTCATATGGAAGAATGACTGAGAATGTCGTTCCTACACCCTGCTCACTTTCTACAGTTATATGACCTGACTGCTGCTCGACCAGGCGTTGGGTAATGGTCAGGCCCAACCCCGCACCTTCGAGATTACCTTTGGACAGCGAATGCACCTGTTCATAACGGTTAAATATCGAATCGAGCTTATCTTTAGCGATACCGATGCCGGTGTCCTCGACCGTGAATTTAAGTTTTGCTTCAGCTTCGCTTTGTGCAATGCAGTCAATTGACAAGCGAATGTAGCCTTTTTCGGTGAACTTAAGCGCATTCACCACCAAATTGGTCAGAATTTGCATCAGACGATTTTCATCGCCTACAAAAGCCTCGCCGACGCTGTCGTTAACATTAAACTTTAGCGCTATCGATTTATCTTTGGCTCGATGAAAAATGAGCTGATAAAAACGGTCAATCATGTTCCGTATCACAAACCTGGATTTCTGAAAAACGACCTTGCCTGCATCAAGCTTTTCAAAATCCAGAATATCATTCACTATGGTCAACAGGTTATCACCTGAAAACTCTATCGCCTCAAAAAGTTTGGATCTTTCCGGATCTTTCTCTGAGGCACTCAACAACCTGTTCAGATTCAGGATGCTGTTCAAAGGCGTTCTGATCTCATGTGACATGGCGCTAATGAAATCTGCCTTAGTCAAGTTTGCTTTTTCTGCCTGCTCTTTGGCGTCATAATAAGCTGTCACGTCCTCCAGGTATAAATTTGCATAATTTTGTTCAAAAAATGGAATGATATCGACAGAGTAAGCTTTGCCATCAAGCTGAATAAAACTTTTTATGCTCTTGTTCTCATTCAATGCTTTTTCAACCGATTCATACAAAATATCGAATCGCTCAGATTCAGTCATTGATTTTAATCGCCTTACAATATTTTCAGCAGACTTGCTGTACAAGATCACATTCAAATTCGATGAGACCCGAAATACAGGATTCGGGTTTTCCGTTAACAATGAAACCAGATCATCACGTTCGGCAACACTCAGCGTTGTCGAGATTTTAAAGCCCGATATTGAGGCAATATCCTGCAAGACATTGAGATGATATTGCTCATAAAAGCCGGCCTGTGGATGTTCGCTGTCAATCACCCCGATAACTTCATTCTGACTGAAAATTGGAACAGAAAGTTCAGACAGGCGATTCTCATCATCGACGATATATCGAGGGTCGCCACGAGTATCTGAAACCAGCTCGGGTTCACCTGTTTTGGCAACGTTGCCAACAATACCGTCGCCTAGCGCAATTTCAATGGGATTGAGGACATCTTCAAAATTAATATTCTTATCGCCATAAGCTGCTTTTTGGACGAGCACTTGACGTTCCTTGTCAAGAATGTAAATGACACAATCAACAAAATCCAGCTTCTCAATGCAGTTGGTAATAATATCCCAAAAGATATCATTCACGGTATTCTTTCTAAATATTGATTTAGAAAAATACGTTAGTATCTCAAGATGCTGTTTGGTTCTTTTATAGTCAAGGTCCATGTAAAATCTTAGCAATCAGCGTAATGACGATACTTTAACAACACTGTATAGTTGTTGCAAAACTTAACTTTAGCGGTGAAATACAAAATACACAGACAAACGCACGGCCGCGCTGTTGAATGATCCAGGTTGAACCAGTAATGAAAGCTATCGAACCAGTCTATATCGAATTGACACACTATAGTCCGCTTATCGGATGCTGCAGATGCGTGAATTTTCAATAAGGTTTTTATGTGGAATCAAATCTGCTGATATTTTAACAAAAGATGTTTGCCTGAATGAAGAATTTATGAAAGATCCTGAAATCCTCATTTCTAAATGCGCCACGTTGCGCGTACTGGCGTTGGTTCAGCCGTTATTTCTGGTTTTCGCCGGCGTTGCTGCACTGCTCGAGCGAATCCTCGCACGCACAATCTTTCGAGATCCACCCGGTCAACGCTTAGTACATGCTCGGTCGTAACGTGCGCTCAGGAGAGATTAATGTTCTCG
>JAHEKD010000384.1 GCA_024638545.1 Gammaproteobacteria bacterium | reverse complement strand
ATTATGGATTGACCCGGATAATGCCGTTTCATTATGGGATGACCTGTTTAGTGCGGGCAAAAATTTTGGGATTGTGCCTTTTGGTTCGAGCGCGCTCGAACTTTTACGGATCGAGGCCGGTTTTATTATGCCGCACGTCGATTTCCTGCCGGCCAATCAGGTGATCAGGCTCAACCGCGGACGTTCACCTTTTGAGCTTGGATTAAAACGGCTGGTGGATTTTGAAAAAGGATTCTTTAACGGCAGGCAGGCCCTGGAGCGTGAACTTGAAAATGGATCTAAATATCAACTTGTCGGACTGGATGTTGACGGCAACAAGCCGGCGACAGACGCATGGATTTATCACCGAAAGCGTAAGAAGGTGGGCTATGTGACTTCAGCGATCTGGTCGCCGACCTGCAAGCGCAATATTGCACTGGCACTGATCGATGCGAAAGCGGATACGCGCAATTTATGGGCTGATATCTACACCACCAAGGAATTGAAATGGTATCGAAACATGATGCAATGCCGCGTTGTGCCCAGGCCATTTTTTAATCCTGCACGTAAAAATGCAGTGCCGGCAGAAAATTATTAATGCACGGAGAACAGTTATGAAAACAGCACAATTACAACAACAGGACAATCAATTTATCCACCCGTGGGAGGATGTGAAAGCCCTTGGTGAAAACAGGCGAACGGTTATTCAGGGTGGCGAGGGTATTTACGTTACCGACTCTGACGGTAACAGGTTAATTGACGGCCCAGCAGGCATGTGGTGCGTTAATGTTGGCCATGGAAATCAGGAATTGGCTGATGCAATTGCCAGTCAGGCAATGAGTCTTTCCTACGTTAGTCCATGGTCTTTAGCCAACTCGCCCGCGGCACGACTGGCAGATAAACTAGCGTCGCTGGCACCTGGTGATATCAACCACGTTTTTTTTACAACCGGAGGCTCCACTGCTGTAGATTCGGCCCTGCGTTTCGTTATCTTTAGAAACAATTATTTAAAGAAACCTGAAAAAAAGCATTTTATCTCCCGACACAACGCTTATCACGGCAGCACATATTTATCGGCTTCGGCCTGCGGAAAAACCCGGGACAAGAATTTTCACGATTTCCAGTCGCAAAATTTTCATTTTATTAGCGACCCGAACCCGTACCGCAAGCCTGAAGGTCAATCGATTGAGGAATTTCGGGATGCTTTGGTTGATGAGTTAGAACAAAAAATACTTGAGATCGGTGCAAATAAAGTGGCCGCATTTATTGCAGAACCGATACTCGCCTCCGGAGGCGTAATTGTACCGCCGCCGGGTTATCACAAGGCCTGTCATGCCGTATGCCGTAAATATGATATTGTTTATATTTCAGATGAAGTGGTGACGGCATTTGGACGCCTGGGTTATTTTTTTGCATCCAGGGATGTTTTTGATATCGATGCCGATATTATCACAACAGCAAAAGGCCTGACTTCGGGCTACGTTCCGCTGGGCGCATTCCTGGTGTCAGATCGTCTGCTGGACGATTTAAAAGATTCTGATGAAAAAACCGGCATCTTTTCCAATGGCTATACCTATTCCGGTCATCCTGTGTCCTGTGCCGCAGCACTAAAGAATATTGAAATTATTGAGAAACAAAAAATTCTGGAACACGTCAGAGAAATAATACCTTACTTTCAGCAAAAACTGGCGTCATTCAGGGACATCCAAATTGTCAGTGATATCCGCGGTAAAGGATTGATGGGGTGTATCGAGTGCAAGATCAAAACCAGCGACGAGGATGTACTGAGCGTCGATTATGATCTTGGGAACCGGATCGATAAACACTGCCAGAAACTTGGCCTGATTGTTCGACCCATCATTAACATGTGTGTGTTCTCACCGCCGTTAATTATCAGTCGCGAAGAGCTTGATGAAATGTTCAAAATTTTACGTCAGGGACTCGAGTTAACCATGGGAGATCTTCGCAAAGAGGGGCTGTTGGAATAGCCTTTACTGAAACTTATGTAAAATGAAATCTTTAAAAGCGCTGATTGATAAACAGGTTCCCGCGCATTCGCTCAGCCAGGAATTTTACCTGGACGAGGCCGTCTACAGGCATGATCTGGATAAGATATTCATGGTCGAGTGGCTGTATGTCTGCCATCGTTCGCAAGTTGCAGAAGCCGGAGATTGTTACGCCTATGATATCGCTGATGAATCGGTCATGGTTGTACGTGATGAGGATCTGCAGCTGCATGCTTTCGCCAATGTCTGCCGTCACCGCGGCTCACGTATATGCACAGCAGGGCAATCGAGCCATAAACGGCTGGTATGCCCGTATCATGCCTGGACGTATGGATTAAACGGAGAGCTGCTGAGTGCACGACAGATGGGTGATAAATTCGACAAATGCAAATTTGGGTTAAAGGTATTGCAACTGCAGGAATTCTGCGGATTTATATTTATCAGTTTTGCCGCTAATCCGTCTTCGTTTGATTTGTTAAAAAAAGGCCTGCACGCTTCGCTGAAGGTCTTTGATCTTGCCAATACAAAAGTCGCTTGCCATGAGGTTCATTCAACTCATGCCAACTGGAAGCTGGTGCTCGAAAATTTTAACGAATGCTATCACTGCGGTCCGGCGCATAAAGAGTTTTCGGCTTCGCATTCATTAATGCTTGATAAAGAAAAGCAGCGTGTCTTTGATGAATTAATCAGCAAACGTGCACCCGCGGCCGGTATTTCGGCAGAGCCGGTCGGATTTTCCCTGGTTGATGAAAGAGCACAAACTCATGCGCCTTATTATTATGATCGGTATGCCCTGTTCAAAGGTTATCAAACCGGCAGCGAGGATGGGCGGCCTGTTGCACCCTTGCTGGGTGAGGTGGAAGCGTATGACGGGGGCGCAAGCAATGTCGCGCTCGGAAATTTAACCTATTTGTTGATTTATGCCGACCATGTTGTGCTTTACCGCTTCACCCCCCGGTCGGTAAAATTAACAGATGCTGAGTTGATCTGGTTCGTGAGATCTGATGCTGACCTGGACAAAGACGTTGATATCGAGCGCATGACCTGGCTCTGGAATGTGACAACCATTGCTGACAAAGACATTATTGAACGTAACCAAAAAGGTGTGCAGTCCCGGTTTTACCAACCCGGGCCTTATTCGCCAATGGAAACCTATACAGTTGATTTTATCAAATGGTACTTGCATAAGCTGTCAAAATAGCCAATAGTTGAGTATGCCTAACTATTGAGGGTAATGTCGATGCTTAAAACTGCCGCTGATCTGATTGCGACAGCACAAACGAAAATTAAATGTGTAGATGTAGATGCAGCAAAGAAAATTTTTCAGCAATCGGACAATGTTGTCATCATAGACGTGCGCGAAACCGAATCTGCGAATAAATCCAAACTTAATGATTCGATCAATATTTCCAGGGGTCTGATTGAAATGAAAGTGCCGGGCCTGGTACCAGAAGCAGATATCGTGATTCTTACACATTGCGGCGGAGGCGGCAGGGCATCCATGGCGGCGGCCACACTCAAAGAAATGGGTTATAAAAATGTTTATGCCATTACGGCGAAATATGAGGATATTAAAAAAGCCTTCGGCCTCGGTGCGCAGCAGCTCGACGTCACGGTCCACCAGATCGGCCACCACGTGCAGCTCGCCGACGCCGTCGGTTCGGTGCAGACCGGTTCGGATCCGTCGGACGTGACCGG
>JAHEKD010000383.1 GCA_024638545.1 Gammaproteobacteria bacterium | reverse complement strand
TTGCCGCCTGAGTATGTATTATTAATTTCGGGTAGACAATACTTAATAACTAAGGAATTAAGTATTGTCTACCCGGTATCAGTCCCGCATTTCTCACCGGACTTCGTAGCGAGACGGTTAAAGGATGCGTCCTGTATGGGTTTTTACGACCAAAGGCCGGCATTATGTTATCAGCATATGTGCCGGCACAAGGGCCCGCAGGCATAGTTGACATTATGTCGAGGACCCTGACCGAGTAAAATGCCCACAGGGCGTGGCAAGGAACTGTCGCAGTAGTAGGATGGTGAGAAATGCGGGCTAGTTATGGGATAGTAGTTCGTATGCGGTTATCGAAATTATTGAATTTTCGCTTCCAAACATTTTCCACAAAAATTTTTGGGCAACCGGCGTGTTGATTTCCGCTATTGCCTGCAACAATTTTAATTGCACACCAATGTCGTGTAAATCAAATAATTTAATTAAAGCTTCAGCAGATTGATCCGTGTTGATGAGCACCAGCTCGGAAATCGCAAGATCGCGCAACTCAGAATTTGCCTCACTGGCTGCGTTTCCCAAAATTTGGATGGCGGCAATTGAGCCTATATCTCCCAATGAATAAATAGCCGCTTCGCGAACTTCAGGTGACTTGTCTTTAATCAGATATTGTAGCAAACTGACTGCATCCGGACTGCCGATGTCACCTAAAGACTCGGACAGGGTTAGCCTCTGACTAACGTTGTCGTGGTTTAATAATCTCAGGCCTTGTCTGATTGATATTGAATTTTTAAAATCTCCTGAATCTTCAAGCTTTTCGATTACATGATTCTGATTATTCTCAGCCTTGAGTATCATATCAGCCTTATCGCCACGGGATGAGCGAACTGAATCTATTACGCTTGAACCTGACTGTATTTCATATGGCCTGGCGTTTAATTGGTAATTCCCTCTCTCCAGCTTGTTTTCATAGCAGAGAATAAAATTTTGTTCTCCCAATAACCTCTTAAATATCCATTCTAGCGGTTGTTCATGAATTTCAACAGTTATCGAGTTGTCAAGCCTACTATCTGAGAACAGGTCAATCTTTATATATTTTGAGAGTTCAGTCAGGACATCTATTTTCCGTGCCCTGTATGCATACAGATTTACGCTATCCTCAGATGTGAACTCGATGATTACCTGACCCGGATTAAGGGCAGTCTCACCGGTTTCCTGTGCTGCATAGACGTTTATGAATAACAGCACTGAAACAAAGGTGATGGTTTTCATCATGCTAAATATACTTACTGATGTAATTATAAAGGACTCTGAAGGCAAGCCCTGCCCTCAAAGCCCGTATGAGTATTGTTAGTGCTAACCTGCGCGCTAGTTATTTTCGGCCAATTCGAAGCAGCTTTCTGTTGCGGTTTGGTTATAGCTCTTTTCACGCGCAAGCACTTCGAATTTAAAGGCGTCACCCGGCTCAGCCAGTTCAATTAATTCTTCAGGAACAGTCATGCTGGTTTCGCTGGGAGGCAGCTTAACGCCAAGCACTGAAGCAAATTCATTTTCGTCTTCGTACTCAACAACAACTTCATAATTGTTAATATCCACAGATACAGGCGGCTGGACACCCGCACCACCGCCCAATGGATCAGGATGTGACATCGTCACTGCATCCCATGTAATTGTCACCGGGGAAGTCACTTCGGGTGCGTCATAACCCGGAAGCTCGTCATCACACTGCAGGCCCATTGGCTGGCCGTTAATATAGGCCTGTGGCGGTGACGGCATTACGTGCGTCACCTGTGTTTCACTTTCCAGCTCCTGATAATCCAGAGTGATGCCTTCGATTTCATAGGTGCCCTGCGGAAATCGTCTAAAGAAATGCCTGGGGGACAGTTCATCAAATGTCGGTTCAGCACTTTCAAAAAAGAATTCAGTTAATCCCTGGCGCTTTAATCGTCCCCGGACATTAACGGCCAGCATTTTGCGTTCACCGGGATCTTCGATGCTCAGTCGTTTCCACGGCTCGCCATCAATTAACGCATGTATCCCCAGATCGCCATCGGTATTGTTTAACTCAAAAAACAGATGTGCTTCGTCGAAGGGGATTTCATCATCATCTGCCAGGACAGGTGAAGCTGTAAATGCCGCTGCTGCAAATGGTAAAGCCAGCATCGATAGATATTTTACGTTTTGTTCTGCCATTGTCGGCCTCCTTGAAATTAGTTAGATATCGAGATTGATTGGTCTATCAAATCAATGCTGACAGGATAGCCTGCCGCGTTAATCAGAAGATTGCCGTGAAATTACCAAATGGTAATGATTAGATTTTTTACAGGGAGGAATCGATTTAAAGAGAAGCGGTTAAAATTCCATGCTGAACTGTAACCCGAATTGATCATGGTGTTCTAACTCCTGATCATTGTCATCAAATACCATTCCAGCTTTATAGTACGCACGTAAATACTCTGCCGAAACTGTGAAATGTTGATTGATACGCCAGGTGGGGGCGATACCATACTGCCATTCAGGCTGTTCGGCAAGCTCAACACTGTTTTCAATTCTCAAAGCCAGCTGCGTTAAATGACTGAAAAACCAGACAAGTTCAAAATTATAAGAAGCGGGTTGATTTTCATTAGTCTCAAATTCTGAAAACGATCCGGCTGCAGTAATGTATTCCGCAGTAAGCTCCAGCTGATCAAAACCTAACAGGAGATATGCATTCCAGGCTGGAACTTTGTCGATATAGATATTCTCTGAGTCTTCCAGGAACAGTTCGTTGGATTCCGCCAGGTTCGACAGGTAGCTTACACCTGCCCTCAGTGATTCATCCTGATTGTTAAACTCAAAGCCAAGTCCCCAGCCAATATCGCTGTCCTCATCCAGTCGACGTGTTTGGCCATCAAACAGATAGGCGTATACATCGTAATGATCCGCAAGTGTATAATCAAAGACGAGTGTGGTGGCAGTGGTTTCGGCGAATTCGAGCAGGGGGCCGGTGATAAAATGCGAATAGTATTCTCCAAACGGCAGGTCCTGATAGCCTAGTTCAAATCCGGCGTCATCAAGATCGAGTTGTAAAACAGCTTCTTCGTATCTGCCTTTGAGTCGGTTTTGATATTCAGCCTCAAACACCAGCTCTGCTGACAGGGTCTCGGAAAATTCGGCTTCGAACCCGAGCTGTAAAGTATGCTCTCGAGCTTCGTCCTGATTTGTTTCCTGGTTGTTGGTAAAATGAACGTTCCTGTATATTTTCTCAATTTCAAATAATCCGGACACTTTCAACCAGTCGGTAACAGGCGTGCCTAAACCCGCTTCCCGTCGTTCCTCCGGATTACGATATATCCGGACCTCTTCGATACTGTCAGTGCTGCCTGCTTGTGCGTGTGAACTATTCTGCGAATAGCCACCGGGGCTGAATAATATTATCGCGGGGACAACGATGCAGAGCTTGATTTCCTTTTTTAGCAATTCAGTCTTTATGGCATATTTTCTGACGTTCATTTTATCCATCGTTGTGCAATCACCGCTGTGTGCAAACTACACTAAGTTAACCGGATGGTAATACTATTATACGTAAATTTCATATAAGCTATTGCAGTAAACAAGGATAGTTAAGTGATTCTCATGTGCTATGTATGAAGATATTATTAATAGAAGACGACCCGGTTATTGCTGACTTCATTATCAAAGGCATGAATGAGGCGGGTTATATAATTGAT
>JAHEKD010000382.1:3155-3684 GCA_024638545.1 Gammaproteobacteria bacterium | reverse complement strand
GGTAGATGTGCCGGGAGTGGAAATTCGTATCGTGTTTGAAATGGAAGGTGGTTGTTAGTCAGCAATAAGATTTCTTAGAGGTAAGCTATGTTAAAGATTAATTGGTACGCTGCTGTTTTTGCCGCATTGTTGGCATTTCCAGTCCTGCTCACGGTCGAAGTATTGACCACTGACTCGGCAATCGCATATGCGCAAAAAACTGAAAAGCCTCAGCGCAAAACCAAGCGGGTGGAGTCGATACCGCAAGCGCTGATCAAAGACTTTGAAAAGCTAAGTGAAGCGTTCGACGTTGAAGATTATGCGCTAGCAGATCGGATATTGAACAAGTTGCAGGCCAAGGAAGGACTGAACAATATTTCAAAAGCGTATATTCATAATTATCGCGGTAATATTCATTTCTCACGTGACAACTTGAACGGTGCTCTGAGCGAATTCAAAAAAATTCTGGCACTTGAAGAAGGCTTGTCAGATGCTTTTTATAACCAGATTATCTTTGTAGTTGCCCAGGTGTATTTTTCTCAGGAAAAAT
>JAHEKD010000382.1:0-3145 GCA_024638545.1 Gammaproteobacteria bacterium | reverse complement strand
CTATGCTCAACGTTGGTTCAAGACCCAGGAAGATCCGTCTGCAGACGCTTATATGCTGGTTGGCCAGGCACAGTATATGCTCAAAAGATATGACGCGGCCCTGCCTAATGTTCAAAAAGGAATCCAGAAGTACGTAGACCTGGGTAGCATTCCCAAGGAGGGTTGGTTGAACCTGTTAAGTAGTATCTACCGGCAGAAAAATGACTTCAATAAGATGTTGCCGGTATTAAAGCAACTGGTTACTCATTACCCAAAAAAGACCTACCTGCTAACGATGGGTGGTGTCTATAACGAGCTCAATGACCAGGCAAAAATGACCGCCATGTACCAGGCTTTGTATGACCAGGGCCTGCTTACAAATGAATCGGAGATTGTCACATTGTCGTCATTGCAGTTATCACAGGATAACCCCTATAAAGCCGCCATGATGATGGAAAAAGGGCTGACAGACGGCGTTGTCAAAAAGAATGCAAAGAATTATCGGATATATTCGCAGGCACTCTACATGGCCAAGGAGTATGAAAAATCGTTGGCCCCGTTGGCCGAGGCTGCGCGGATGGCGAAAGATGGCAAGCTTTACGATCAGTTGGGTCAGTCATACATTGCCCTCAACCGCTTCAAGGAAGCTGAAAAGGCCTTAGGTAATGCGCTGAAGAAGGGTGGTTTGACCAATGCCGGGCAGACTACGATCAGTCAAGGCCTGACACGATTTGAACAAAAAAACTATGAAGGTGCGAAGGCAGCATTCCGCCGAGCCCAGAAATACGAGAAAGTATCGGATGCAGCACGTAAATGGATCAAATATGTCGATGCCGAGGTTTACCGCCTTGCTGAGTTGAATAAAGAGATCGTTATCAACACTGATGTTGATGTTTAGAATGAGGTTAAAAATGGGTACAGTGCTAAGAACGTCTTTTATTAACAAGAGCATGTTTGGCGTGATACTGCTTGCACTGCTGCCATCGGCGGCCTGGGCAGATAAGACCGATGACATTGTCAACCGGAATGTTGCTCGGATGAAGGCAGGGGCTTCTTCACAGGCGAAAATTGATGATATTTCCGAAAAAACCGACAAGATCGTGTCCCAGTATCATCAACAGCGAAAGGTAGTCGAAGGATTGAAGGTTTACAACGACCGCCTTCGCCGCACATTGACAGCACAGGAAGTTGCTATGCGCAAATTACAAACATCTATTGAAGATGCGTCGCTGATTGAGCGTCAAATTGTGCCCCTGATGATGCGGATGATTGAAGGGCTGGACAAGTTTGTTGAAGCAGATTTACCATTCAAGAAAAAGGAACGAACCGCCCGACTTGAGCGTATACGCGGCTACCTTACAAATGCCAATATTTCGGCTGCTGAGCGGTTCCGTCAGGTATTAGAAGCCTATTCAACTGAAAATGCCTATGGCGCAAGTATTGACGTGTATACCGACACACTCAATTTGTCTGAGGGTAACCTGACGGTGAATGTTTTACAGGTAGGCAGGTCCGGCCTGTATTACCAAACCCTGGATGGCGCAGTTTCAGGCTATTGGGATCAAAATAACCGCACCTGGACCGAATTGGATTCATCCCATAGTGATGGTATTTCCCAGGCGATTCGTATCGCACAGGGAAAAGAGAGCAAGGGCCTGATGCGTCTGCCCATTGCAGCGCCGGAGGTGCTCTAATGAAAGCAAATAGACCACTTTTAATGCGCAAGCTCTTCGCTATTCTGCTCGCCCTGAGTGTTACGTTCGGGACAACGAGCGTACAAGCGCAGGCACTGGATATAAACAAGATACTGTCCGCGGTTAATTCAGCTACTTCCAAGGACAGGGGCGAAAATGCAGCGCGTGAAAAGCGCTTTGCAGCCGAACGCACCAGGCAACAAGGTCGGCTGAACGGCATGAAAAATGAACGGACCCGCCAGGAGCGTATTAGCGACCAATTAGATGCCCAATTTACCGTCAATGAAACCCGAATCGAAGAACTGCAAAGTGAACTCGCTAAAGAGCTCGGCGATTTGAAGGAATTGTTTGGTGTGATTCAACAAACCGCCAGTGAGGCGCAGGAAGATTATAAAAACTCGCTGATCAGCGTTCATTACCCGGATCGCTCTGAAAACCTTCGGCTAATGGTTGCCAAAATGGCCAGCCTGACCGATCTTGTGTCAATTGACGAGATTGAAGACCTGTGGTTCCAGTTGCAAAACGAAATGACCGAGCAGAGCAAAATCGTCAAATTTACCGCTCCAGTTACCTTTTTTAGTGGCCAGGAAGAGGACGAGGAAGGCAACTTTGTGGACGTGTTTACTACCGAAGATCGCGAAATAACGCGTGTCGGGGTGTTTAACGCGGTCACCGGTGACGATATTGTAAATTACGACAATGAGCGCGGTTTGGTGCAGCTTACTCGCCAGATGCCAGCCTATTTCAAAGATAGCTCTAATGAACTGCAAAATGCCAGTGCCGGGGTAACGTCATTTATGGTGGATCCAACCAAGGGTGGTTTGTTGACGGCGTTGGTGCAGGAACCTTCTATTTTTGAAAAAGTGCAAGAAGGTAAAATTGTTGGCTATGTAATCATCACCTTGGGTATTATCGCGTTCCTTATCGCCGTGTTTAGAATCCTGGCGCTCAGCGGTGTCGAGGCCAAAGTGAAGAAACAGGCAAAAGACCTGCAGCGGCCGTCGTTGTCGAATCCACTCGGGCGGATGTTAAAAGTTTATCAGGACAATCCGCACAGCGATCCAGAGTCAATGGAACTTAAACTGGGCGAAGCCATCCTCAGGGAATCTCCGAAGTTAAATGCCTGGATAATGTTCATTAAAATCATTGCCGTGGTTGCCCCCTTGCTGGGCCTGCTCGGTACGGTAACGGGCATGATACAAACCTTCCAGGCGATAACGCTGTTCGGTGCCGGTGATCCACAGACCATGGCTGGCGGTATTTCGCAGGCATTGGTTACCACAGTGCTCGGATTGGTGGTCGCCATTCCAACCGTATTCCTGCATTGGATGGCTTCTAGTCGGGCCAAGCGAATTGAGGACACTCTTGAGGAAACCGCCAGCGGACTTATTGCTGAGCAGTTTAAAAATCATAGTTAGTTTTGTAGTACAGAGGTAATAATATGAAGCGTTTAGGCAAAGCATTAAATGAAG
>JAHEKD010000010.1:731-14907 GCA_024638545.1 Gammaproteobacteria bacterium | reverse complement strand
AAAACACCAGCAAGCCATCTGAATCGGGCCAAATAAAGGCTGAGATCAAAAACGGCTCACTCTGGCTCGAAACCCACAACGCACCACTGTCGGAAGTTATACGAGAGATTGGCGCGCTGGCAGGATTCAGAACCATTATCGATGCGGACTTTGCCGACACCTCACCGGTTAACGTCATGCTTAAAAATATATCCGTTAAGGAGGCTGTTGAGCGCCTTGTCAGTGACAGCAACCGCATCATCTTTTACGCACCCGCCCGAAACGAGGCCGGGCAGCGGATCATTTCGCGGGTCTGGTTATTTGGATTGAACGGCGTCTCGGATGATGCCGCAAATAGTGATGATATAAACATAGCGTCCGCTGAGAAAGCAGCGGTCAGGGACCACAAATTCATTAGGTTGACCCGCATGCTCGAGCAGAGTCAGACCGAGCAGGTGCGAATCAGGGCCACCATTGCGCTGGGGGCCTTGCAGGACGAGCGCGCAGTGCTGGCGCTTGAATCCGCGCTCTCGGACGCCTATGCTTTGGTGCGCCGACAGGCAATCAGTGCCCTTGGCCGAATCGGTGGTGAGCGGGCAACCATGGTGCTTGGGAACATCCTTTTAAACAGCGGCATAGACAATTCAGAACGCGTGATGGCCGCTCAGGCACTCAGGATGCAGGACTCGGAATTTGCGCGCGGCTATCTTCGTGCCGGAGCCGACGACCCGGATGAGCAGGTTCGATCAGCTTCAAGCAGGCGATCTGGTGCCCTCAATTTAAAAAATACCAACAGCCAGTGATAGTGCGCAGCCCCGCTGGTATCCGTGTTACAGCTAAACAAGTTGCGTAGAACGCTTCAAGGCGCACTGCCAAAACGACCGGCGCCTTGTGATTTTCAACATTACCGGATCGGCAGCCTATCGACAAAAGCTGTCTGATCATGATGGATTGACCATATTTCTCACCAGGCGTTGGAATTTTGGGTCAATCAATCGATGCGTGTTTGGGCGATTGTCCGCCGAAGGCTAGTTATGGTTTAAGGAGGATCAGCTGGTGGGAATTGCGGCTAGACTGCCGTCAATTCATTGGCGGCTTCCTCTATGGCCTTAATCGTTTCGGCTATATCTTCGTCCGTTAGCGCCAGTGAGGGGTAGACTTTCATAGGCGCCTTGAAAATTCCCCTTGCCCGCAGATTTGCGTTGAACTGCGCTGACTTGTTTTGATCAGCATTGAATAGGTCACGATAGGTATTCACCTCACTATCTGTAAACACCACGTCGAAAAGGCTCGGGTGCCCGACGATCTGATGGGCATGACCGGCAGCGTCCAGCGCCTGTGACAGCGCCTTCATAATTGTCGAGCCCGTGGCGTGCAGCCTGTCGTACTGTCCCGGGCGGCGTAAAATCTCCAGGGTTTTCAGTCCGGCTGCGCAGGCAACCGGATTGCCGCTGAGGGTGCCCACCTGCATAAGAAAACGCTCCTGTCCGACCTGCTCCCTGTCGAAATGCGCCATCACCTCACGCCGGCCGGCGATGGCCGCAAGGGCGAATCCACCACCGATTATCTTTCCCAGTGTGCACAGATCCGGTGTCACGCCGTAATACGCCTGTGCGCCGCCGTATGCCAGCCTGAAACCGGTAACGATCTCGTCAAAGACCAGCAGGATTCCGTAACGCGTGCACTGCTCGCGAAGCATTTCCAGAAAACCGGGAACTGGCGGCACAATCCGCTGCAGGGGCTCGACAATGATCCCCGCAACCTGGTCTGCAAATTCAGTGATCAGGTTACCAGCCCGCTCGATATCATTAAACGGGGCCACCAGCACCCCTTCACGGACGCTTTCCGGTATCCCGGCGGAATCGGGGACCGCGGCGGGAAAATTGAGCAGTTTCGTCGGCGCAAGGCTCATCTGGGCCTCTGCCGACATGCCGTGATAACCGCCTTCGAACTTTAAAATCTTGTTGCGACCGGTACAGGCGCGGGCGAGGCGCATGGCATACATGTCGGCCTCGCCGCCGGAACTCACATACCGGACCTGTTCGCAGCAGGCGACGGCGCGCGCTATTTCCTCAGCCAGCTCCACACCTGTAGCATTGTTAGCGAAAAAGGTCATGCCACGGTCAAGCTGCTCATGAACGCAGGCCAGAACTTCGGGTTCACCGTGGCCCAGCAGCATGGGCCCCGAACCGATCAGGTAATCAATGTATTCGTTTCCATCTTCATCCCAGACACGAGAACCTCTCGCTTCGCGAATAAATATATCCGGGTCAAAGTTTCCAAATCCGCCGGCGGGCAGGATTCTGGCAGCGCGTTTTTTTAGAGCATGTTGTGTGGACAATTAGGAATTCTCCAAAGTTAATCTTTTTGAAGCATAGCATTGTTCTGCCGTATGTAGCTATATCCCCCCCCTCCCGGGTTATGTCCGCACTGGACCCACATTAGAGGCACTTCGACAGCGGCATGAATAAAAGCATTAACGGCTTTGGCATTCACCCGTCTTAACATTTCAAGCGCCTGTTTTACAGATCCCACCAGCCCGGCACAAGGCGCTCCGCCTGTCTGCTGGCACCGAGAACCGAGACGTGGAGCTTTTTTCTGCTGCACTGTCGAGTAATACTGCCTCACTTCCCAACGGCCAGGCATCACCCGCTTCGAGCTCAAGCTGGACGAGCTCTCAATCCGGGCTGGTGTTCATCAGCTCCAAAAGCGTGCCCTTGGGTCGTAAAACCCATACAGGACGCATCTTTTAACCGTCTCGATCCAGTTGTTTACGATTTGGCTGCAGCCTGTAGAACGATACATTGTTGGGCCCGTAAATTTACGCGCTACGATATGTATGAGCAAAAAATCAGGAATTAATCAGAAGTCCCTACTGGTTCAGGATTAAATGGGTAATCCCAGGCATCACCACCGATCAGTTTAGAAATGCCTGAATAATCAGTCTGACTATCTCCACTATCGCAGAAATGGGAATAGATCGACAAGGCATGTGCCGAAAGAGGGGTGCAGGCATCGACAGAAAGAGCGGCATTTTGTGATAGTCTTAAATCTTTACGCATCATTTCAGCACTAAATCCGGGTTTATATCCACTGTTAGAAGGAACCCCGTCGATAAAACCAGGCAGGGGACAATAATTATTCAGTGCCCAGTTTTGACCTGAAGCACTTGATATAATTTCGTAGGTTCTCTTTAAATCCAGACCAAGTCTCTTTGCCAACATTAAAGTTTCGGCGGCAGCTATCATCGAAATACCTAAAGACATGTTATTACAAATCTTGACACCTATTCCACTGCCCTGCGGTCCCGCATAGAGTAGATTCTGCCCCATTATATTCAAAACCGGTTTTGCTCTTTCGAATGATGTTTTCTCGCCTCCTACTATAAAATTCAATTTACCAACCCGTGCGGCCATTACACCACCTGTAACTGGCGCATCAATCATCTCGTGCCCTGCTTTTGCAGCAGCAACTCCTATCTCACGTGACGTGTCGACATCAATCGTTGATGAATCAATTAAAAGTGTTCCCAGTTGCGCTGATTCAATCAAACCAGAATTGCCAAAATAAACGCTGCGCACATGACTGCTTGCGGGTAACATTGTAATCACGATATTTGCGGCTTTAGCTACATCGCTTACAGAACCCGCTACCACTGCACCTAGTTCAGACGCCTTTGCTAGAGAGTCTTCGGAAATATCATGAACTGATACTTTTTTTTCCGATTTCAATAGTTGATCTAACATTGGCATTCCCATATTTCCTAAACCGATAAATCCTATTATTTCTGTCATTTTTTTTCTCCCAATTCGACTAAAGATTTTGATTAGGTGTGCCGGGATTTATTAAAACTGTTTTTGAGCATGTAAAATGGTTAAGCATACTGTCGAGTGCATATTCCTTGCCAAGACCGCTCATTTTCAAACCGCCGTATGACACATTCGATCGAGGCGCCACACATTGATTTACTTGCACAAAGCCAGCTTCGATACGATCAATATACTCAAGTGCACGAGAAAGGTCGCGTGTCCATAAGTTTGCCGCCAAGCCATAGGGTGTGTTATTTGCAGCATCAATCATTTCGTCAAATTTTGAAAAAGGTAACACAGTTGCTATCGGTCCGAAGATCTCTTCCTGACAAAGCCTGGATTCCAGCGAAAGCCCATCGAGTAAAGTGGGCGGATAATAATAGCCCCTGGATAAATAAGCGTCTGTGGGACAGTTCCCACCGAATAGAATACGCGCATCCGGCGTTTTTTTGGCAATTTCCATATAATCTAAGGTACGCTTGAATTGTTCAGCCGAAATGATTGCCCCCATATCCGTTTGCTCATCTAATGGGTTACCCAGTTTAATTTCTGCGAGTTTTTTAACAACACCGTCGATCACCTGGTCGTAGATGGATTCATGTATAAAAACTCGCGATCCGGCTGTACAGGCTTGGCCTTGCCGGGTATAACGCATCCCATCGATAATACCGGGCACAGCCAGTTCAAGGTCCGCATCTGCCATCACAATACTCGGGTTTTTACCCCCGAGCTCAAGCGTAACCGGGCAAAGCTTGGGGGCTACATAACCGGAAATTGCCTGGCCTACTTCTAATGATCCTGTAAATGTGACCTTGCGAATGGCTGGATGTTGCACCAGAGGTTTACCGCACTGTTCTCCAAAACCCGATATGATGTTCAGCACGCCCGCAGGCAACTCGGTGTTTATCATTTCAGCCATCAGCAATACACAAAGTGGTGCCTGCTCAGCGGTTTTGATAACAACTGTGTTACCCGCTGCGATAGCAGGCGCAATTTTTGCAACAAATAAGAACAGGGGTGCATTCCACGGGATAATTCCGGCGATTACACCAATTGGATCCCGAGTCGTGTACTGTAATACCTGCGAGTTGCCTGAAGGCACTGTTTCACCTTTTAGTTCACCAGCCAATCCGCCAAACATTCTTAGTAAATCAATTGAAGATGCCGTTTCCGGACGCGCTTGAGTTCTAATTGCATTACCGGTATCCAGCGCTAGTACTTGTTCAAGTAGCACTGAATTTTTCTCAACATAATCGGCGGCTTTTTGTAACATTCTTCCACGATCACGTGCCGGTACTTTTTTCCATTTGTGAAAGGCCGTTTCAGCAGATTCAACAGCGGCATTTACGTCCGCCTCTGTGCACATAGGCGCAGACCCGATTACACTTAGATCACCGGGGTGAATGACATCAAATGATTGATGTGATAACGCATTGGTTAGCTTGCCGCTAATAAGCACTTGATTTGATAAACGCTGTGTCGTTTCAAGAGCACTGGACTTCACTTGCTCAATGGTATTTTGTTTGTTTGAATGCGAGTCGTTCATTTTTTTAATTGAAAATTAAAATTTCACAATGGTGACAAATCTTCATCAGTCCGGATAAATATGCTGACATAAAACTCACCATAAAAACATGTGGAATCCACGCCACATGCTTATTTGATATACACTGATTTTTATATCATCATAATAAAACTAGGATTTCCACCAGCGTCGCGGCTCAACATTTTCTACCAGTGTATCCGCAGGAATTTCACGTGCAATTCGGTGAATTTCTGTGTAGGTGTCTATTCCACCCGCCCAGCCGTTTATTCGTTCACGCCATTCTTCCCAGGGTTCTGGAACATATTCGGGCGCGCATAGTTTTGCGGCTTTCAAACGTTCTTCATCAGATAATGGTATAAACCGGACATTGTTCTTCGCAAATATAGTGTTCGGTAATTGCGGTACGGAATGACCGACCGTATTAACTAGTGCTGCTTCATGAGCTCCCTGAATTAAAGCCTGGGTAAAATAGGCGGATTCCATAACATCGTCTTGTAAATTACCTTCCAGACTTTCAAATACCGGCAAACTCATTGCAGTGTGCTCAAAACCTGCGAAAAACCGCAAATCAATGACCTGGCTAACAACCGGGGCCATGTTTGCATATGCGACTGCTGAGGACCATGTTTCAGCACCATCAATGAGTCCCTGCTTGAGGCCATCCAAGGTTTCTTCCCAGGCAATAGGTGATGGATTCAGTTGCAGCAGTGTCATGGCGATACGGCCAAGCTGGGTTCCGGTAACACGATTTTTAGTACCAAACAATTCTTCAATTGTAGTGACATCCGGTTTATCTGACCATTTCAGACCTAATTGAATACCTCGCAGCTGGCACACCGAGAATAAAAATTGCAGTTCGTGCTTTTGACGCAGAGGCTCACGAAAAATCCGCTCACTTTCCGGGTGGTAGAGAAAATAGTACTCTGATGCCCTTGTGGGAAACATGTATGCATAGTCAAGAACATTATAGTATGGCGCACCGCCTGCCGTATTTTGAGTTGAAGCAGCAAAGATATCCACAATTCCCTGCTGCGTCTTTTTCACACAGTTGAGCTGTCCACAAATCTGGTTATTACCAATGAACTCGATGCGTATGGCACCATCAGTTCTTTCTTCCAGGTCGCGGACAAATTCAAGACAGCCGGCTCGTTCAATGAGAAGGTTCTTTTCATTGAATCCAGACGCTCCAAACTTTAATGTATGTTTAGCCGGCGTACTGAAACGTTTTTCATAGGTCGAGTTCGCTGCCTCTGCAATACGTGACAAGGTCAATGGGCCGGTCAGTGCTGCTGCTCCCAGCAGTGTCGAGCTAAGACCATATCGACTGGCAACGCGAAACAGATCACGTCTCGATATGCTTTGACTTACAAATTTATTGAACATTTGGTTACTCCTGTTTACTCTGTAGAATTAAATTAATGATTAATATTACATATTGAAATTTCGTGCCGGTCAATATCTATAATCAATCCCATAACGGTACTTCCCCGGATCGCGATCTTGCACCTAGCCACCCTCCCTCAATTTTAATTTCGGTACCTGTCATAAAACTTGATTCTTCACTCGCTAAAAACACGGCTGCGCCTGCAATATCAACAGGTTGCCCCCAACGACCGATAAGGTTTTCCTGTGCCCATGCTGGTCCGGTATCTGAGCTTTGCGCAAAAGACTGATTAAATGGAGATGCGATCATCCCAGGGGCAATCGCATTGACTCGTATATTCTTACCTGCGAGATCTGCAGCCATAGATCGTGTTAATCCGAGAATTCCTGTTTTTGCTGCAACATATGCACACCTGTTTGGGCGCCCCATAAAACTCGCAATTGAAGCAATATTGATAATGGTTCCTCTGTTGTGCTTGATCATGTGAGGGATCACAGCCTGTGAACAAATAAACGGTGCGGTAAGATTTATTTGTATCATCTGGTTCCAATCATCCAAACTATGCTGCATCAGGCCCTTAATTATACGGGCACCTGCATTATTGACTAAAACATCAATCTGTCCATAGTCTTTCAGAACCGTTTGAACCATACTGTTTATACTTTCAGGATCAGTCACATCGACTTTTGTTGATACAACCTCCATACCCTTTTGCTTGAGTTTTTCGGCATGCATATCCGCACTTTCAATATCGATATCAGCAACAATCACTTTGGCGCCTTCATTCGCGAATGCATTGCAGATTGAAGCACCGATACCCTTGCCTCCTCCAGTTACAATTGCAGTTTTATCTTCTAGTCTCATATTTGCCATATCACTTGAATTGTTGATTCGTGAAATCGAATTGTTAAACATACACACGCGTTGCCGAAAGATTTATCCAGAATAGCGGCGTCATCTTTTAGTTTATGTTAGGAGAAACGATCTGAATGTCATATTTCTGACATTCAGAACAAATAATAAAGACTGTAAGTGTTAAGTCTAAGTGGCTTGTTTGTCCAAGATTTGTTGACGAAGCCTGGTTGGGTTCTTGACAATTATTTGACTTCTTTTATTATCAATCAGATCATCTGATACAAATTTCCTTAGAATTGCGGTGACATATTGGCGTCTCGAAACTACAAGAGTTGCTAATTCTTGATGAGTAATATGTAATATCGGAGTTGATGTATTCGAAGTTCGATAACTAGCTTGCGCATATAATTGTAATAGAACCCTAGCTAATCGTTGTTCTACACTATGGCCTGCAAAGTCACTCACTCGCGAATGTAATTCTTGTTGCCTTTTTAGTAATACACGGACTAACAAGACACCGAGGTATCCATCATTACGAATATATTGAAAAAAATCGTCACGATTGAAACAGGTTGTTTCCAAATCCTCAAAAGCAACTGCATTTGCATCACGAACAGCTAATGGCCTTAATGCTGACAGCCCAAGCAAACTACCTGGGCCGTGGACCTTCAACAGAGTTTCTACGCCGTTTTTATCAGTACATGTTGCTTTTACAGTGCCATCCATAAGAATATAAACATGTTTCGCAGCCATACCCTGAATGTATATATATTCATTACGACTGAAGCACTTTTTCTGACCTAGATTACAGAGTTTTACCAGGTAGGTGCTGCTTAAATCCTGTTCTAAATCGATTCCATCGGTAAGTTCAAATTGCGGCATAACTAGTCGTTCCCGAAGTAATAGCAAAGCTGTTCTTTTTTTGATTGAACTAAAGCAATTTGAATCAAATTTATCAACCGATAAACCCATACACTCCGGGCGCAGTAAAACTCTGCCAATATTTTGGCAAAGTTGTATCCTGCTGCCGCAAATACAGCATTGTTTCGATCTCCCATCTCACCTTTGAGATAATTTTGACCCATTCGTTGATCCGTTTTTAAATGCCCGATTGTCGGCTCAACGGGTTTGTGCCGTTTGTGCCATTGTTTGTGCCATCGTTTAATCCCCCGGCTAACTCGCCTCGGTAGCCTCTTCACCACTTGTACCTGTGTTTCCTGTTGTATTTTGGCCATTTCACCATATCATAAAGATCAGCTTGAATGGCTTCACGATTTAAGCTGCCCAGGGCTGAGTCTGCTGCTGTTTTCCAGGCTGTAATCGGCACTCCATCGAAAATACATTTTATTGTCCAGCTTGAGTGATCAATTAAAATGAAAATCGCCTGTTCCGCTTTTTGAGGTGGATTCCAGCGAGTCTTGTCCGGCTTTACCATTGCAACCTTTACTCCCGCTGCTAGGTCTGCAACATTCGCCGTTCTGGTTAAAACAAATCGATCAGGTTCGTTTAACAGCGAATTTTCCAGATGACAACGTGATTTACTATGCCCATCCCGCAAAACATTTATTGCAGTTGGCCAATCCGGGTGATAATTGATTTCATCTTCCGAGATGAATTTCATAGTTCAAAGAATATTGCCAAGAAACTCTTTGGTACGCTGCTGTTGAGGATTGTTGATCAGCTCTTTTGCGGGGCCAATTTCATGAATCACGCCTTGATGAAAAAAGGCAACCCTATCTGCGACCTCCCGAGCGAAGGGAATTTCATGCGTCACTGCAATCATCGTCATGCCATCTTCTGCCAGCATTCTTAATGTATCAAGTACTTCGCCGACCAGTTCAGGATCAAGCGCTGACGTCACTTCGTCCAGTAACAGATAGTCGGGCTCCATTGCCAGGGCGCGTGCAATTGCAAGTCGTTGTTGTTGACCGCCTGAAAGCTGTGCAGGATAACGATCAAGCTTATCTCCAAGGCCTACTTTTGCCAAATGCTCTTGTGCTAATGCTTGCGCATATTTAGTTGGCGTTTTAAGTACTTTCCTGGGTGCTAAAGCGACATTTTGCTGCGCAGTCAAATGAGGAAATGCATTGAACTGTTGAAAGATAATGCCAAGTTTACGGCGCAATTGATCCTGGTTTGTTTGTGGCGCATGGACATCAATACCATCGACGATGATCTTGCCACTATTAATCGATTCCAAAGCATTAATGCACAGAAGCAAGGTTGATTTTCCAGAACCACTTGCGCCGATCAGGCAAACAACTTCGCCTTTTTCGACTGTGAGGTCAATCCCTTTTAATACTTTCAGCGACCCAAAAGATTTATGAACTTCTTGAATTTCGATCATAAGGCAGCCTGTCGTTTTTGTTGCCAGATTTTTTCATAACGTCCGGCAAAATGAGTGATCACGTAGCACATAATGAAATAAAATGCGCCTGCACCAAGCAGAATCATTAGCGGCTCCTGGATACGATTAATAATGATCTGCGAAGAACGTAATAATTCCGGTGGCGTCGCTCCGAGCACGGCTATCAAAGATGTATCTTTCATCAGACCCAGCATTAACCCTGTCCAGGACGGAAACACAGTGCGCATGCCTATTGGCACCACAACATAGAAAAAATCCTGATAATAGGTCATTCCCAAGCCACGAGCAGCTTTACGTGTGACGTCAGGTACTGATTCAATTCCGGCTTTGACAACTTCTGCCACATAGCCGGATATATAAATCGATAAGGTAATAATTCCGGAAATAAACGGGTCCATGGGATAACCCGCTATCGCCATAAAACTATTAAAGAGTACAAATTGTATGATCAGCGGAATTGAGCGAATGATATCTACATAAGCGCCTAAAGAATAGTAAAACACTGCATTTTTTGTAGTGCGCGCCCAGCCGACCAAAAACCCCATAAATGTACCGATAACACCGGCGATAATTGTTAGTAAAAACGTTATTCCAGCCCCCTGTACCATCAACAAGAAATCATTGGTGGTGAAGGTATAGGTCATTTGTCTGCTCCGCCCTTAAACATATGGGCAGCAACTATTTGCGCAAGCATTGTTGCTATTTTTGCGATAACCAGATACATACATGCAGCGACAAAATAGAATTCAAATGGACGGAAGGTTTGTGATTGCAGAAATGTGGTCATTCCGGTGAGTTCCTGCAAGCCGATAATCATGCCCAGCGAGGTGGCCAACATGGCCCAGATAACCTGATTTACGATAGGCAAAAAGACAGCTTGCAGCACCTGAGGCAAAGTAATATAGATATAGGATTGAGTTGCTGTAAGTCCCAACCCTCTGGCAGCAAACTTTTGAGACGCTGGTACTGTACTAAAGCCACCACGAAGAATTTCTGCCAGGTAACCCGCATTATTAAAAGCAACGGCCCCTAATACTGCTGTATAGGGCGACAAATGAATACCAAAAGCGCCCAACCCAAAGTAAGCCATATAAATCTGCAGCAATGCGGGTGTATTACGTGCAAGCGCGACCCAGGTCACAGACAGGTATTTCGCAAACGGGTTACTGGAATCGCGAAAAACAGCCAGAACCGATGCAATCACCAAGCCTATAATAATGGATAAGATTGTTAGCTGAAGTGTCAGCAGGCCCGCCTCTAAAAGTTGCGGCCAGTGTTTCCAGACAACCCGCCATTGAAATGTGTATTCAAACATTTTTAGAGCGGACCTGCTAACAAATCTTTATACAAACTTAATAGCCATGAATCCCCGGATAAGCCATATTCGGAGCAGGATAACCGAACCATTGTCTGTAAAGTTCATCGGTGCGGCCAGCTTTCCACTGATGCCAGACGAAGAGATTAATCCAGTTTAATAATCCCTGATCGCCGCGTTTAACCATCAAACCAGTCCAATCTGCAGGCGCAGTAGTCACACTGCAGCAGACTTTTATCTTATCTTTGCCTTTGCCTTTGGCATATTCACCAAAAATTGCAGTGCTTTCAATTATGGCATCAACTTTGCCTTGTGATAACGCCAGGAACTGCTCGGCATTTGAGCCATAGGCAATATGCGATGTGCCTTCACCCCATTTTTCCAAATCGTTAAGAAATGCAACTTCACCTGTTGTTCCCCTAACTGTACCTATACTTTTTCCTTTTAAATCTTCATAACTGGAAATGGTTGTGTTGTCTGCTGCAACGGCCACGCCTACATCCCAGATTTGATAAGGAATTGAGAAGGCAACAGATTTTGCACGCTCTAATGAGTTTGTAGCGGAAGCGACGCCAACATCGACACGTCCCGAGAGAATCGCAGGTATGCGGTCGGGAGCGGGTGTTTCCACAATAATTGCTTCCACGCCCAATGCGGTTGCCATGTCACGGCAAAATTCCACGTCATAACCAATTGGATTATTGTCGTTGTCACGCATTCCCACTGGTGGCACGTCCAGCATAATCCCGCATTTAATCTCACCTTCAGCAATAATGTCGTCGAGTTTATCGGCAGATGTATTTGCTGAGAATAAAAGCATGCTGATTATTGGTAAACTAAGGTGCTTAAAGATTCGATTTACGTTCATAATTTCCCTCCGGATTTTAAGTGATAAAACTCCAATGTCTTTCAATAAGGCTAAAATGCCGTTTTGATTCAAAAGAATTGAGTTCAAGTTCGTTAAAAACATTAAAGCATATAAGAACTTTAAAGATTGCAGTAAATTATTTTAAAGTAATTGTAGATTTAGGACAAAATCAGGTAGGCTAGAACGATATTTTTACGATCGTATTTATGGTTGGAAAAAACAGGTTACTGAAGGATTAATGAGCACCAAAATCCATATGTAATTTTCTTAGCTTTCCTGGGGTGACATTATAAACTCGCTTGAACCAGTAAATCATGTGTGAGCTATCGGTAAATCCACATTCATAGGCGATTTGCGTAATTGAGCATTCGCTGTTTAATATCATCCAGTGAGCAGAATTTAAGCGTATTTCCCGCCAGTATTTAGCCGGTGGAATACGCAGGTATTGACGAAACAGCCGAGTTAATTCACGCTCCGAAGTACCAACGTCATGCGCGATTTCTGCAATAGTACAAGTCTCAAACATTCTTTGGCGCATTAATCCAACTGCATTGGCCACTGTTTTATTCAGGCAAAGCAGATTGCCGTCATCTTGATCCCTATTGGCATGCATTTCCTCAAATCCACGATCTGCCATCAGGTAATGCAGTGCTTTCTGTGTTCTTGATTTCCCGCAGTTTTTATCAACCAAATGCATGGCAAGATTAATCGATGCCAATCCCCCCGGGCAGCTAATATACTGACCATCAATCACAACAGGTGTGTTTGTAACCGGGATAACACCAGGAAAAGTTTGCTTCATCACTGAAACGAGCGAGAAATGCACAGCACAACGCTTTCCATCTAATAATCCCAGTGCAGCCAATAAAAATTGGCCTGTGCACAAACCAATAATCGGTATTCCGGCATCGACTGCCACTTTTAAATAGTCGCAAAGTGCTTTCGGGTAATCTGCCTTTCCATGCAAAATGCCACCATGTATGACAATGTAGTCATAATCTTCTGGATCACCAAAGAGTTTGTTTGGGATTATTGGAAATCCACAACTGGCTACAATAGGGTCAAAATTATGTGAGAGTAAATCCCAGCTACAATAAATCTGTCTACTGAAATCAGTTTCATCCGATGCCAGTCTCAGAAACTCAACAAATCCTGCCAAGGACATCAGTGTAAATTCTGATGTTGGTGCAATACCTACTTTTAAGGGAGATTCAATTTTCGGTGGTTTGCCTGGTTTCAAAAATGAATAATCAGGATGCATATCATCTAACTCTCTTAGGTTTAACTACGATTATTTGACCGAAATCTACTATATAAGTGTTATTGATATAAATAGTATAAAAACACGATAGTCAGTACAAGAAATTTAAGGTTACTCAATGAAGATATCCAAAATATCCGTTTATCAAGTCGATTTGCCGATGAAGGAAGGCTCATATAGCTGGTCGACACAGTCTTTTGCTGCATTTGATAGCACAGTTGTTCTGGTTGAGACAGATAGCGGATTAATTGGGGCAGGGGAAACCTGCCCGCTCGGACCATCCTATTTACCTGCTTTTGCTGAAGGCGCACGTGCTGGTTTGATCAAACTTGCAGATAACCTCATCGGCGAAAACCCGATTGAATTAGGCAGGATAAATGGTCGTATGGATGAACTATTAAAAGGCCATCCATACGTTAAATCAGCGATTGATATGGCCTGCTGGGATATTTTTGGTAAAGCGACGAATCAGCCTGTTTATACACTTCTTGGTGGTATGCGTCAGGACAAGGTGAAACTATTTAAAGTTGTAAGTCGTCAGGATGCGGACGCAATGGCAGCGAAAATAAATGAATACCAGGACCAGGGCTTCAAACAGTTCCAAATGAAGGTCGGTGCGGGTGCAGATGCGGATATAGAAAGAATCCATAAAGTATCTGCTGAACTCAGACCAGGAAATATTCTAAACGCTGATGCTAATACTGGTTGGCGACAGCATGAGGCTATTCGTGTCGTCAAAGCGATTCGGGACGTAGATCTTTATCTTGAGCAACCCTGCCTGACCTATGATG
>JAHEKD010000010.1:0-721 GCA_024638545.1 Gammaproteobacteria bacterium | reverse complement strand
GCAGTTCGTCAACACTGTGATCATCCGATGATTTTGGATGAATGTATGGATAGTTTAGCAATGCTAATCCGCGGCTATCAGGAAAAGGCAATGGATGCTATCAACCTTAAGATTAATCGAGTTGGAGGGATTACTAGGGCCTGTCAATTCAGGGATTTATGCATATCATTAGGCATTATCATGACTATTGAGGACGCATGGGGCGGTGAAATCGCGACTTCTGCAATCGCTCATCTGGCACATTCAGTTCCTCAGGATTTTCATTTTCAGTCCTCTGCATTCCATGAATATACCCATGCTGAAATTGGTAAGGGTGGACCTGTCATTGAAGATGGATACATGAAAGCTTCGTCACTCCCTGGTTTAGGAGTAGAACCAAATATGGATGCACTAGGTGCTGCAGTATTTACAACTGGATAATGGCGGTTGATTTAGTGTTTCCAAAACTTAAAACGAATGCAAAATGAATGTCATCTATTAATAATTGATATAATCCTTGTGTGAGTGGGTAGACCGGACAATCGCTTGGCCGGTCCTCCCATTAGAGCCCGGCGTGCCCAATTTGGGCAACGTTAATTCAAAAAACTGCATGGCTCCAACAAAACCAAGTTAGTAACTTGGTGAAGTTGTAACCCGCCGCCGCTAACATGGCATTTATTCGATCACCTGTTTCATCTTTGAGATAATTACGATTCATTCGGTGGTCAGCTTTTAAGTGACC
>JAHEKD010000009.1 GCA_024638545.1 Gammaproteobacteria bacterium | reverse complement strand
ACCAGTACCAGGTCTGCATCCCAGCCCACCTCAACTTTTCCTTTTCCATCAATTCCATAGGCTTTTGCGACGCCCCAGCTCATCCATTTTTGTATGTCTGCCAGCGTACATCGTCCATTTTTCATTTGAGTTAACATCAAGGGCAATGAAGTTGCGACACCTGGTATACCTGATGGTGACTGTGGATAATCACGCATTTTTTCATCGAGCAGGTGGGGTGCGTGGTCTGTTGCAATAAAGTCTATAATGCCGTCATGCAGGCCTTTCCATAAGGCATCACAATCAGACTGGCTTCGTATGGGTGGATTCATCTGGACGCGTGTGCCCCAGGTTTTATAGTCGTCAGTGTTTAGCAGCAGGTGATTAGGGATGGCTTCTGCCGTGACATATTCGGGTTTATGTTTTCGCAATCTTTCAACCTCAACTGCAGTAGAAAGGTGCAAAATATGAAAACGACGCTCATATTTCTCGGATAATTCAAGCGCCATCTCCGTTGCCAGTAATGCACACCGATCGTCACGAATAACAGAGTGCATTTCAACGGGTAATCCATCCGGATATAGTTTCGAATACTTGTTAAAGCGCTGCTTTATGCGCGCTTCATCTTCGGCATGCACGGCAATCAGGCGCCTGCCGTTGGCAAATATTTTATCCAGCAGCGCCGGTTTATCGACCAGTAAATCACCTGTACTTGAACCCATGAATATTTTAATACCGCATACAGGCTCGGCTGTATTAATCACATCAATATTGTGGCCGGTAGCACCGATAAAAAAACCATAGTTGGCCACCGATTTTTCACTGGCCAGTTTTAACTTGTCTGCGAGAGCCTCATGAGTGGTGGTCGTCGGGTTTGTATTGGGCATCTCTAGAAAGCTGGTGGTGCCACCACAAACTGCTGATCGGGATCCCGAGCCCAAATCCTCCTTGTGTGTTGCCCCGGGCTCCCTGAAGTGTACCTGCGGATCGATAACGCCGGGCAGTAACGTCAGTCCATCAGCATCCAGTGTTTTTCGCGCGGGCCCGTTTAGCTGGCTATCGATACGCTCTATTTTTCCTAAACTGTCAATCGCCAGATCACTTTCAATCATGCTGCCATCAGCCTGTGCTATTTTGGCATTGATGATCTTAAGCAGGTACATAGAGGTGGTTTGATTAATACTATGTCTGAATTTTCTTCTCGCGTATTTCTGCCAGTGACTTACAGTCTATGCATAAATCTGCCGTAGGGCGTGCTTCCAGGCGCTGCAGTCCGATTTCTTCACCGCAGCTTTCGCAATATCCGTAATCACCTTTATCCAGCTTTGCCAGGGAAGAATCAATTTTTTTGAGCAGTTTCCGTTCCCGGTCACGACTTCGCAGTTCAAGTGTGAAATCCGTTTCCTGGGATGCACGATCGGTCGGATCAGCATGATTCTCAGTTTCATCCTGAATGTGATGGACAGTCCGGGTTAATTCATTGATCAAACTGTCGCGCCATGCATTAAGAATTGACTGAAAATGTCTAGTCTGCTTTGGACTCATGTATTTCTCAGTCTTGGTGGCCTTGTAAGGCTTAATTCCGAATATTAATTCGTTTGAATCTTTGGCTTTTGCTTTAGTGGCCATCTCTAACTCCGTCAAATAAAACGTTGTACAGCAACTTTTTAAGTCGATGTGATTTATCGAACGCGTTTGTATATCAAATAACCGCCATAAACGCAATAAAATTTATGAATTGAGGCTATAAAATATTGTTGATTCACTATAATCGGGTTTGTGCCGGCGTATTTTGCCAGAGGCTGAATTATCAATAATTCTGCAAAGTTAAAATAGTTAAATCATGCGGGCGCTTATCTGATTTTCCAATTGCTGTGACATCAGCCGACCGATCACGGGATGGCTGTATTGTAATCTGATTTTTTATCGTTGAAAATTGATATATGCTTATCCTTATTCATTTATAATTCGGGGTAATTTTACAAACCAGCAAGCTTAAGATTAACAGGGATGCAGCTTAAATCAATCCACTTTTCAGGCTTCAAGTCTTTTGTTGATCCCACAACACTCAAGCTGCCCTCAGAAATCATCGGTATTGTCGGCCCAAACGGCTGCGGCAAGTCCAACGTCATCGACGCGGTGCGCTGGGTGATGGGTGAATCGTCAGCAAAGACATTGCGCGGCGATAATATGACCGACGTAATTTTCAACGGCTCCAGTTCGAGGCAGCCTGTCGGTAAGGCTACGGTTGAACTGATGTTCGATAATTCAAAAGGTAAAGCCCCGGGAGCCTACAGTCAATACGCAGAGATTTCTATAAAACGTGCACTGAGCCGGGAAGGTCAGTCAGAGTATTTTCTTAATAATGTTCGCTGCCGACGTAAAGACATCACTGAAATTTTTCTTGGAACAGGCCTGGGACCACGCTCATACTCAATTATTGAGCAGGGCATGGTGAGTCGAATCGTAGAGGCCAGGCCTGAAGATTTACGCGTTTTTGTTGAAGAGGCCGCCGGTATTTCAATATACAAAGAGAAACGACGTGAAACAGAGAACCGGATTCGTCATACCCGTGAAAATCTCGAACGTGTCGAAGACATTGCCAGTGAACTCGGGGCCCAGCTCAGGAGGCTGGATCGCCAATCCAGGCAGGCACAACGCTACAAAGAATTAAAAACACAGCAGCGGCAGCTGAAAGCTCAAACACTGGCGCTGAAGTGGCAGCAACACACTGCCAAACTGGCGTATTTTGATGTTGAACTCAGTCGCAGGGAAAAAGAACTCGAATCCCACGTATCTGTACAGCGCGAGTCAGAGAGAAAAATTGAACAGCTCAGACAAATCTTGTCTGAATCCCAGGAAGCGCTAAATCAGACCCAGGCTAAATACTACAGCCTGGGCGCAGAAATCAACGCCATAGAGCAGCAGATTGAACACCGAAAGGAGACAAAACAGCGGCAGACAGATGAGCTGCGACGAATTGATAACGAAATAGCCACGGCCAGAGACCGGTTGGCACAGGATTCCATACAGCGCGATGACCTGTCTACCGGGTACCAGACATTACTGCCGCAAGTACGGCGTTTACGCAATGATCATGAAAATCTCAAAAACGAACTAAACAGCAAGGAGCAGGCACTGCAACACTGGCAGCAGGAATGGGAGCTTTTTCAGCAGCAATCGAGCCAGTCAGTCCAGGATCGAGAGGTGCTGAAGGCAAATATTGAACATTTATCTGAACGCCAGCTTGAATTACAAAGTAGGCAAAATAATACGCTGCAGCAACAGCGCAGCGTTAATGAGGAATTAAGCCGCATAAAACCTGATGATTTGCGAGAGCAGGCCCGGGAACAGGATAACTTGTGCCAAAAACTTGATGATGATATAAATGAATTATCATTAGAAATTAATAAGTTAAGAGAAAATATTAAAGTATTAGATGATAATTTGAAAGTCAATACTGAAAAATCTCTTGAAATTGGCGGCAAGCTGGAATCATTAAAAGAGTTGCAAAAGGCGGCTTTAGGTCAGAACGATGAGCAGTTTAATCACTGGCTCAAGCAGCAAGGCCTGTCTGACCAGCCGCGTTTGACAACAGAGCTTGAAGTTGAACCAGGGTGGGAGAAAGCGGTTGATACTGCGCTTAAAAGCAAAACCACATCCTTGTGTGTCAGTAATTTAAACCAATATGCCAACAGCTCCATGCAGATGGAGCATGTTGAAATAAACTTTATTGAAGATGATCACACACAACAGTCTGACCCGGGATTCTCCGGCACAGAAAAATTAATAGATAAAATAAAATCAAGGCTCGATCTTAGCGGTTTGCTCAATCATGTTCTCACTGCCGAATCTGTCGATGCCGCCCTGCGAAAGCGCTCAGGGCTGGACAATGGTCAGTATTTCATCACGCGTAACGGCACGCAGGTTGGAAAGAACTGGATGACTTTTGCCCGCACGCGCAATGTCGAAGCAGGATTAATCGAACGAGAGCAGCTGATTTCCAGCCTGTCAAGGCAGTTGGGTGATATTCAGGCGCGAGTCAGCGAACTGGAGCAGCAACGCGCATCGGTGCGCAATCGGCTGTCGGATCTGGATAGCGAGCGCTCGCAAAAAACCCACACGCTGACCGAGGTCAATACCAGACGAACGCAAATACACAAACAGCTGGCGCAACAGGAAGAGATAATACGCGAACTCAAAAGTAAACAGGTTCAACTCGAAGGCGAGTGCATTCAAATATTGTCTGATTTGGAAACAACTGCCAAATCCATCTCAAATTCACGGATATCGTTACAAAGTACAGAAAGTAATGTGGTTGTCAATGAGCAAAGCCGTGAACAGTATGCAAATAAAAGAGACGAGCTTCTGGGTGAATTACAGCAGACACGAAAAGATTTGGAACAGGTCAGAGAATTACTGGACAATGATAATATCAGGCTGGAAAAACTCTCCACCGCTCTGGAGTCCATAGAGGAAACCTCAAAACGTACACAGGAACAGTTAGATCTGTTGCTGGAAAGGCATTCGCAGATCACGGCAAGTATTGAAACACCTGAAAATCGCGATGCCGGACTTAGTGAGCATCTGCAGGGCCTGCTGGATTCAAGAGCTGCCGTAGAGCTGGAATTACAAACTGCACGCAACCGGGTCTCAGAACACGACCAGGCAATTTCGCATCAAGATCAGCGTCGTCAAAAAAGTGAATTTGCAGCACTGGAAATGCGAAATGAGCTTGAATCATCGAGGTTAGAGAAACAGGAAATAATTGTAAAACAACAGGCGGTTATAGAGCAACTTAACGAACTGGATACGGATATTTACAGCGTATTGGAGCAGATGCCGGTTGATGCAGAATTAATCCAGTATCAACAGGATCTTGAGCAACTTGAGCAAAAAATCACTCGCCTGGGTACAGTAAATCTGCTGGCGATCGAGGAGTATGAGGAGCAACAAGAGCGTAAAACCTACCTGGACAAACAGCATGAAGATCTAAGTAAAGCCCTCAATACCCTCGAACAGGTGATTCAAAAGATCGACAGGGAAACACGCCAGCGATTCAGGGACACATTCAAGCAGTTGAATGCAGGTTTCAAGGAATATTTCCCAAAATTGTTTGGTGGCGGATCTGCATCATTAGAATTAACCGATGATGATCTGCTGTCAACAGGTGTTGCCGTTATGGCAAGGCCACCTGGAAAACGTAATAGCACAATACACCTGTTATCAGGTGGCGAAAAAGCGTTAACGGCGGTCTCACTGCTATTTTCACTATTTCAACTTAATCCGTCGCCATTGTGTATTCTCGATGAAGTTGATGCACCGCTAGATGACGCAAATGTAGAGCGCTATTGCCGAACTTTGATAAACTTGGCAGAACATACGCAATTGATGTTCATCACGCACAATAAAATAACGATGGAATATGCGAAATATTTGATCGGTGTAACAATGCAGGAGCCAGGGGTATCGAGACTGGTTGCCGTAGACGTGGATAAAGCACTGGAGTTGGCGGGCCAGGGATGACATTAAGAATGGCATTGCTTCTGGTAAGCCTCATCATTATTGGCTTGATCGGACTTGTTTGCCATTTTAGATACCGTCAGCTCAACCCAAAGAAACGGCTTAGAAACCCCGGCAACGTCTCACCAGAAGATACTTCTGTAGATGAAGATGTAAATATGCCGTTCATTAACGAAAACCTGGTTTCTGATATACCTGAATCAGCAGAATCACTTCTTAAATCACCTGAGCCGCAATTACTGGACGTGACGCTGACGCCGGAGCTTAAAACTTCGATTGCGGAGCTTGATGATAAAAAGAATGTCGCACGATCAATCGCTGCAGATTTATTGCCTGTTTACGACCTGGATGATGACAGTGATGAACTTGTTTTCGAACATGTGGCAATTGTGCCTAATGTAAAAAAACCGGCAGCTGAAATACAGGCATGGTTTGAGAAACAACCTGCCAGGTTGAAAAACAATATTCTTTTATCAGCCACTATAAAAAAACAAGCGCAGTTTAAACCGCTTGGAAAAATTAAGGCCAAGCACAATATTACTCATTTAAAATCCGTGTATAAATTAAAACAAAAATCAGGTCTGGCCGATGAAGCCGGCATAAAAGAATATGAAGGCTTCGTAGAAGCGCTTTCAAATCATTACGACTGCGAGTACCAGTTCGCGATGACGACTGACCAGGTGATCAACGCCTGCCGAAAATTAAAATCCTTTATTAAAGATCATGATTTAATCGTTATTTTATATATCCTGGCGAAACCGGAGAGTACGTTTACGGGTGAAGATTTTAAAGATGCTGTCACTGATGCCGGATTGGTCTATGGCGAGTACAAATTTTTTCATTTTTATTCAGAGTCGAATGATAAACCCAAGCAAAAAATATTCAGCATCGCCAATATGTACAAGCCGGGGAGTTTTGATCTTGATTCGCTGGATAAGTTCTCGACTATGGGATTCTGTGCATTTATGGTGCCGGCTCTGGTTAAAGACCCGGTCGCTGGATTTAGTGAAATGTGCAAACGCTGCAACCAGATCGCCGATGATTTATCAGGGGTTTTAACCACCAATCAGCGAGAGCTTTTAAATGAAGAAAATTACAAACACATTTGTAATCGCATCATTGAACAAAAAGCCAGGCTTGATGAAAAAGGCATTAAGAACGGCAGCGAGATCGCAATTCAGGTATTCAGCTGATTCGTCTCTTACAGCAAAAACCTTTTGATTGAGGATTTTCGCAAACATGGTATACAAATTCAGCACTAATCAATCGAGTTTATTTCTAAGCCCGGACTCAGCGGCCAGCCGTCAACAATTATTCAAGCTTTTGCCTGTTACTATCGAGTTGTCATTGTTCCGGGTCGGCATCAGGCATGCGCTCATGAAGATGAGCTCGATGCATTTTTCGAAAAAAATTCCGATTCAAGTTAGCTGATTGTCATTAATGGTTAGCACAAAAGATATTGCCAGTCAGGTCGAATCCTTACGTGAGCAACTGAGGGAGCACAACTATCGCTATTATGTCCTTGATGATCCCGAAATTACGGATGCTGAATATGACCGCCTGTTTAAAGCGTTGCAGAAACTTGAGCAGCAATTTCCGGACCTGGTTACCGCAGATTCGCCGACAGCCAGGATTGGTGAAAAACCGGACAAGGGATTTTCGCAGATAAAGCACGAGATACCGATGTTATCTTTATCAAATGCTTTTTCTGAGCAAGATGTTATTGCATTTGTAAAACGTGTCTGCGACCGGCTCGGCAGTCCTGACAATATTGAATTTGTCGCTGAGCCGAAGCTTGACGGGCTGGCGGTGAGTTTGATTTATAAAAACGGCTTGTTATTTCAAGCAGCGACAAGAGGTGACGGGTCAACGGGAGAGGACATAACACCAAATATAAAAACTGTTAGATCGGTGCCTCTAAGTCTCAGGGGTGATTTTTATTCGAGTAAAATCGAAGTGCGCGGTGAAGTCATCATGACACATGCGGGTTTTAAAAAACTTAATCAAGAGCAGGATGAAATGCGAACCGGCAAGCGCTATGTAAATCCAAGGAACGCAGCTGCAGGAAGTTTGAGACAGCTTGATCCGGCGATTACCGCAAAACGTCCGCTGGAAATTTATTTTTATTCGCTTGACCAGTTTGAGGGAATTAACCTTAAATTTACCACCCACATTGAAAAACTGGCTTTTATCAAAAACGCAGGACTGCGCGTAAATCCGCTGCTTAAAGTCGTGAATGGGGCAAAGGGCTGTTTAAAAGCACATCAGCAACTCGCAAAAAAACGTCAGTCACTAGCTTATGATATCGATGGTATTGTATATAAGGCAAATCGACTCGATTACCAGAACAGCCTGGGTTTTGTTGCGCGAGCACCACGATGGGCATTAGCGCACAAGTTTCCTGCTCAGGAGGAAACCACCATTGTGAAATCAATAGAAGTGCAGGTCGGTCGAACAGGCGCTATTACTCCTGTGGCGCGCCTAAAGCCGGTGTTTGTCGGTGGCGTGACGGTGTCCAACGTGACCCTTCATAACAAATCAGAGATTGAGCGTCAGGATATCCGAGTGGGCGATACGGTTGTAGTCAGGCGTGCAGGCGATGTAATTCCCGAAGTCGTAAAAGTACTTGATGAAATGCGACCAGAACATTCAACGCCTTACGTGTTTCCTTCACAGTGCCCGGTATGCGATTCCGAGATTGTCTATGAAACCAGTGAAGTCATTGCCAGATGCAGCGGCGGCCTTTATTGCAGTGCGCAGTTAATAGAGGGCATCAAGCATTTTGCCTCGCGCAAGGCCATGGATATCGAAGGCCTTGGCAGCAAGCTTGTTGAACAACTGGTCACAGAAGGTCATGTAAAAACAGTAGCGGATATTTATCATCTCAGCAAAGATTCAATCGCTAATCTTGAGCGCATGGCTGACAAGTCAGCTCAAAAATTAATTGATGCTATTGAAAAAAGCAAGTCCACAACGCTGGCTAAATTCTTATATTCTTTAGGCATAACACATGTCGGTGAAACCACTGCACAGGCGTTGGCGAATGAGTTTGCTGACCTGGGAGTATTAATGGTTGCCGATTTGGAAAAATTACAGGCAGTCGATGACGTTGGCCCGGTAGTGTCACACAGTGTCGCTAACTTCTTTAAGGAAAGTCATAACATCGAGGTCATCAAGAAGCTGATTGAATCAGGAGTGCACTGGCCACGCATAGAAAAAGTGCCTGTCTCAGAAGATCATGAATTTTATAATAAATCTTTCGTCATAACCGGAACACTGTCAAAACCGCGAGAAGTATACAGCGCGCTCATTAAACGGGCGGGTGGTAAAGTGACTTCAAGTGTATCCAGAAATACAGACTACGTGCTGGCAGGTGAAAATCCCGGGTCAAAGCTAGACAAGGCAATGAATCTCGGAACCGAGATTCTCGACGAGGACAGATTTCACCAGTTATTGGGTGCCGGTGACAATTGAGGATTATTTGTATCTGTCAACGCCGCCAGAATCATGCCATAATTAATTCTTAATCATTGGATGCCCATATGAAAAAATTAAGTCTACTCGCGTTTGTTTTTATGCAGATGATTTCAGCGGGATGCGTTTCCAAACCTATCCCCGACGTTAATGATATGCAAAAATTAGATTCAGATGAGATCAAATCATTGTTGCCTGGAAACACTTTGACATATACGGCAGTTTGGGGCCGGTGGGTAGAGTATTACCGCGATGATAATTCTGGATTTGCCGGCACGTGGGCGGACTTGCTGGACCTGTACGGCTGGGAAGTAGACGAAGCGGAAGCGGATATATCGTTCGAATTTACAGATAAAGCTGAAATATGCCGGCGATACAGCGGTGACCCGGAGTGGGCAAATCCTGAATTAAGATATTGCAGTGCGATTTATGTGTACAATGGCACCTATTATATTATTGATACAATAAACCCATATAATCCCAATTTTGTCGGGGTGCCCAACGCACTGGAAATCAAAAAAGGCGATTACTATGATTTGTCGAATGGGCCTGGCAATCATGAAATACACGGGGGAAAGTAAATTCAGCCGATAACAGGTCATAATTATTTGCAACTGTCATTTACCCCGTTACCGGAATTGCAGAAAGCCGATGATTAAATCTTCAAGAATTTCCGTGTTGATGAAAGTATCCGAGTATTGGGACGTGCTCACAATGCTCAGTATAATCACAATGGCTATTATTATCCCGATTCCGGCGAAGAATATTTTCCATTTGCTGTAAGGACGTTCTCCCTGAACTTCGCCCGTTCTGGCGTTGACAATAAACTGGTAGGATTTTTTCCCAAAACGAAAACCCGCAACCCAAAATGGTAAAAGGATATGTTTGAATTTAATCTGGTCATATTCAGTATCTGCATTCAGTATGCGCTGCTGATCACCGCCAATGTCGGCGCTGATGTCAGATTTAATGACTGGATGCATTCGCTGCCTGGCTATGTCGAAGCCTTCTTTGAGGCCGGTTTGAAACATCTCGCTTCTGAAACCGCTCAAGTACTCCTCCCTGTACGGCAGCACATGCTGCAAGTCCCAGGGTGCAAGTTCCCGGGCCATGTCGCGCGGTAGCGAGTTGCTCGCAAAGATGAGCACATCATCGAAATGCCTGCCGACATGCCCCGATACCCGTTTCCAGCGGATCTTTGTGACCATGCGCGTTTGTGTTTTCCATTTTCCGTTCACCTGTACTCGAACGCTGACCGGTTGCTGATAAAAAGTACCGCGCTCACCCACGTATCGGGTTCTTGTTACACAGTCGTAAGTCCAGTAGGGAATGTACATGCCGTTGGGGCTTCGATCTTTACGGGCATATTTTTTCAGCTTTCCTGGCGCAAACCAGAGACGTTTCAGCCAGTTATGATAGGCTTTGGTTGCCTCCTCGGTTGTGATTTTAAAGGGCAACAGTCCCCAGGGTTTTATATGGCGATGTTCATGTGCCTCGCTGACAATGCGGGTGCCGCAATAAGGACACTCGTCTGCATGTAAGTGTCTGTCAAATTCAAATTCGGCTGCACAATTTTCACATTTGATTGTTAATCTGACCTCGGTTATCTGGTTGTCGGCGATCTGATCAAGCGCAGAGTAAAAATCAATTTCATCGATACCGCGATTGTCGACATCGATATTATGCTGGTGTCCACAGTGCGCGCAGGCGAGATAGTCAGAACCCGGCTGATAGGTCAGCTGGGCCCCGCAATGCTGGCAGGGAAACTTGTGCCGTTCTTCTGCCATTGAGTATTTTGATTATAGTGATTCAGGCATTTTTTGGCAGAGGCGGTGGTGTTCGTGCTAACAATGAAGATAAATTGTTTAGCTGTGAAGCCGGTAACCAGTCGGCCATTCCAGGTGCCCATACCAGAGTAGTTAACGTCAGGCTGCCGTCACCGGCCTTTTCATTGAGCTGCTCCATCGTAAAGGGGCCGTGTTGTACGCCATCAAGCGCCAGGTAAAACTCAGAATTAGGTAATGCAGGGGGTTCCTGTCGTGCTGAGGACGGAATCACAGTGCGGTAGCCACGCGGATAGCTTGCAGCTGGTTCCATTGTGAGAGTGTGTCCAAGACGATTGGCTACAGCAATGCCAAGTCCAAGGCCAATTCCCGAAGCTGCGCCACCACCGGGATTGGCTGCGGCAATCGAAGTGGCCTGACCGCTCTCAAATTGAACGTATTTACTCAAATCACCAACAATCCCCATGCTGGTTTTCTTATCGAGCGCTTTCTCAACCTCCTCGGGTAAGGAAATATTTTCGACCAGCAGTTTAGTCAATCCTAGGCCATATTCTTTAAATTCAGGGCTGATTAATGCTGTGATATATTCGCCCAGGTCATCATAATTTCCAGCCAGGTCTAGGATCGGTATGTTGCTTTCACCGAGTGCAGACGAAAAGCGGGAAACAATCATGTTTCTAAGCTGATCTGTGATTTCCTGGGTGGTGAAATAGCCATCGGTGCCGGCAATTTCCTGTAGAAATCGCACAGGATCTGATATACGCATTGAGTAAGTGCCAAATGCGCGTAGCCGTACCGCCGTAAATTCCGGATCGCGAAGCATGACCGGATTTTTAGTGCCCCATTTTTGATCAGTGAACTGCTTTGTGCTCACAAAATAGACTTCAGCCTTAAACGGGCTGTTAAAACCGGCTGGCCAGGACTGAAGCGTAGTTAAAACAGGAAGATTATTGGTTTCAAGTTGATATAGTCCGGGGGGAAATACGTCCGCTATCTGTCCTTCGTTTACAAAGACTGCAACCTGTGATTCACGCACGGTAAGCATAGCGCCATATTTGATGGCGTTATCTTCACGCTCATAGCGATAGACCATGGTATCAGCGGAGTCGTCCACCCACTCAATGACATCGATCAGCTCTCCTGTCAGGCGTTGCCATAGTCCCATTGTTACGCTCCTGCTTGTGCCGACGTACCGGATGTATGCGCATGCGCGGCCGCTAATTTCTCTCTAAGCTGATTTTCAGCATCCTGAAGCTGCGTCAGAGCAGTTGCCCGCATGCGCTTGCCTTCGTCGGCAATCTGCAGGCTTTCCTCAATAGTATCAATCAGTTTTTGATTGGCTCGTTTTACCACTTCAATATCAAAGACCCCGCGTTCAATTTGCTGACGAACCTCGCGGTTGGCATCCTGCAGATTTTCTGCATTCGATTCCAGCAACTCATTGGTTAAATCTGTCGCTGCCTTGACTGTTTTCGCTGCCTCGCCGGAGCGGTAAATCGTAACCGCCTGTGCAAGTTGCTGACGCCACAGGGGGATCGTATTTGCCATGGTCGACTGAATTTTTCGAACCAGACCCTTGTCATTTTCCTGTACAAGTCGGATGCTGGGCAGGCTTTGCATGGTCACCTGACGCGTCAGTCTGAGGTCATGAACGCGGCGTTCAAGATCATCTCTGGCCGTCCTCAGATCGCGCAGCTGCTGCGCTTTGATCATGTCGTTAGACTCCTCGGCCTGTTTTGCAAGTGCAGGAATAATGGTGGCCTCGAGGTCTTCAAGTTTCTTTTCGCCCGCAAGGATGTAGTCCTCGAGTTCATGGAAATAATCAAGGTTGGCCTCATACAGCCTATCCAGTGACGCCACGTCCTTGAGCAGCGTGGTTTTGTGTCCTTCGAGTTTGTCAGAGACAGTGTCGATTTGACCGCGAACTTCTTCGTATCGCTGTATGAATTTAACCACAGGCTTTGTGCCGCCAAAAATTTTCGCAAATATCCTGGCGAAAAATCCCTGTCTGTTCGGGTCCAGTGAATCAACATCAAAACCTCTGAGTGTGGCCACCATTTCATTCAATGAGGCCGAAGCAGGACCGATATCCTTATTGCGCACACCGTCCAGCATGTTGTCAGAAATTGTGGTTAATTTTTGTTGCGCTTTGGTACCAAAAAATATAATCGAGTTGCTGTCACTCATGTCAATTTCATCGATTAATTTTTCAACAGCAGCAACGCGTTGATCTGAAATTTCTGATAAGGGTTCGAGTTCCTGTTTGACTTCGGGGAGGGTTTTACTGGTTAATTCTTCCAGCAAAGGATCGACACCGGTTTCAGTTTTTGTTGTAGTCGTCATTTTTTTCTCCGTAATGCGTTATATCACGCCTTCATGCTTAAGCTGTGCCTGCAGCACTTCGATTTGAATATCAAGGTCAAGCACATCATTTTCCAATAATTTATCGTGTTGTTCATCAAATACATTTTCGATTGTTTTCAGCACATTTCGAAAATTATCATCCAATTTGGCATCCTGTTTATTCGGATGCATTTTAACGTAGCCCTGGGTTACTTTCTCGGTGCCTTCAAGATAGACTTTCAAGAATTTCCTGGCACGGCGTAAATCTCTGGGATCATCCTCCACAACATCGACTATGTCTCTGGCTTTTGCGGTAATTCGTCTTAACCTGTCTTTTAGTTCATGCTCTCGGATTTGGTCTGCCGCGTGCTCTATATTTGTTATCTTGGCGTCAGCCTCCTCCAGTGCCTCGATGACTTCATCGGTTGTCACGCCCAGCGAACTGACCGCTTCCGGATTGGAATACTGGGGGTCAAGGCCATAGCATAACAAACAGCCTGCCAGGGCACCGATGCCGGTACCAACGGCAATAATGAGTGGCTGACCAACAACAAACAGTGAAGCCACGGATGTAGAAACAGCAACTAATATCGAACCCGTAACTTTCCAGGGTACACGTGTGGAGCGATTCCATTTTTTAGCTGCCGCTTCGGCTTCATAAAAAAGGCCTTTGCGTACTGTCCACGCACCAGCCAGCATTGTTAAAAAGCTGATTGTGGTAGCCAAAAAGCTGATAGTCTGGCCTGAGCTGAGTGCTTTAATCAAAGAAATCAGCAGTAATGCAGAGAATAAGTAGAGCAAAAACCCGCCCGTGAGTGGTCGTCTGGCTGCGGTTTTGTAATTGCGCCTGTAGGGCCTGGGATAGGATTTCCTGTTATCCATATCTAATGCTAGAACAATGCTTGCAGGCAGGTTAATCCGGCTGTTCCCAACAATAGAAACAGGCCGATAAATTTGATCATCATTTTAGGGAACGCAGCTTTTCTGATTTCTCTGGACTGTGACATAAATACAACTGTTTTTCCGGAAGTAGCATTTTATACTGAAATACCTTCTGTGCATAACAACATTGTTAATTATCGTAAAGCGTTGCCAGCTACTATTTGTGGCGAATTTTAATGATTATCAAATGCGGGCTAAGGTTAATTAATTCAACTGTTGATTGCACCTGTATGAAGCGCAGCTATTGACACCCCTGTTGATGACTGTAATTGAAGCTTGATACTGATTATGCAATTTCAACAGGACCTGTATTTCCAAGGTTCGTATTATCGATTAAGCGTACGTTACCTATTTTGACTGCAATCAGTGCCTGCGGGGGATTTTTAAGTTCACCTTCAAGTGGCTGCGCGGTCCAGTTCTCCGGATCACGCAGCTCTGCATACTCGACATCGATTTGCGGATGATCCAGCATTTTCATTAAAATCTCTTGCAGTTTCCGGGCACGGCGTTCGCCTTGATCCCAGGCACGAATCGCAGCAGATAATGACTGAAATATCCTGCCTGCCAGATTTCGCTGCTCGGTTGTTAATTGTTCATTGCGTGATGACATGGCCAGTCCATTAGCTTCGCGCAGTGTCGGGCACACAATTATCTGCGGATACCCCATTATTGCGGCCAGGTCCTTGACGACCAGCGTTTGTTGAAAATCTTTTTCACCAAAATATGCTCTGCAGTCACCGGTGACCTCAAACAGCCGCCGTACAATTGTTCTGACACCGGAGAAGTGACCGGGTCTGAATACTCCCTCCAGACCCTGTGCGTAGAAGCCGGGATTCTCTTGCTGAATTTCCCTGCCGTGACTGGTTTCAGGAAAAAAGTTTTCGAGCGTGCCGGTGAAAACCATGTGACAGCCATTTTCTTCAAGCAACCGCAAGTCT
>JAHEKD010000381.1 GCA_024638545.1 Gammaproteobacteria bacterium | reverse complement strand
TATTGGCCCCCGGTATATCGCGGGCATCAACAACTGCGACAACACCCTTATGTCCGGATACTTTATTCAATTCCAGGCTGGTCAGTTTTCCAGACGCAATCGTGCTGCCTACAACGTGAACATGCAGTGCATCACCTGCCACTTTAACATCACCGGCAAATACACATTCGCCACTTGCATGAGCACGCGCATTATGATGCCCTGAATCCACACCTACGAAACGATGCCCCTGGCTAGCCAATGGTTAGATCTCCTAAACGGGTTTTGATCGATCCGGACTGGGTTTCAAGATAAAAGCGTTTGACTAAATTTTTTGCGGCAGTCATTCTGTAGTCTGCCGTGCCGCGACAATCCGAAGGCGGCTGAAAGTCCTTTTCAAATATATTAATGATCTTGTTCACACTCTGAATGGTCCACGGCTCCTGCGCCAGGGCACTCTCAACATGAACTGCTCTTTTTGGCAACACGTCCATACCGGAATAGCATATACGAATATCTTTAACGAGGTTTTCATTATCAAGTTTAAGGAAAAATGCACCACATATTGAAGAAAAATCGTGATCAAATCGCTTTGACAATTTATACACATGGTAAATGAACGACCACTGCGCTCTTGGTATTTGCAGGGACTCAATGAACTCACCTGGTTTAAGATCCCGCTTGCCAGCGCTGATGAAATAATCCTCCAGTTTGAGAAATCGCCGGTAATTACCCGCTCTTAAAGTCAGCTTTGCGTCGAGAACAATCAGCGCGGCCGGCAAATCACTGCTGGCTGTTGCCGTCGCAATGTGACCGATCATGGTTGCACGATTTCGAAGCTGCTGCGATCCCAAACGCCGGATGAGTTCACCTAAATCCGGATAATCCTGAGCAATTGCGATACCGGCCTCATTCAGCGTTACCCCGGCGCCAAAGGCAAACATGTCCTTGCCTTTACGTATCTTTTTAAGTGCCTTAACACGCTCAAGTGCAATAATCCGGTTTAACTTTTTTTCCTGTCTGGCGACACTCACGCCTAGATTGGTGCCTCCGGCAACCAGTGTCGCATCTGTATATTTCAATATCAACTGGGCAACCTCATCGGACGTGGTTGGACTATGGTAAGTGGCGCTTTTATGAATAAAAGTCTGCGCCTGTTTATACGGTGTTTTTTTCAGTCTGCGCAGCACCTGCTGCTGATTGTACCCATATGAATTTAAATTTTTACGTTTTAACATTTTTTGCGCAGCAGCAATAATGGGTCTGTAACCCGTGCATCTGCATAAGTTTCCGTTCAGCACGTCGCAGATTTTCTGCCTGGTGTAGTTTGCCTTGTGGTCATAACACAGCGTATAAAGAGACATAACAACTCCTGGCATGCAGAAACCACACTGAGAAGCATGCGATGTAATCAGGACCTGTTGTGCCGGATGTAGTTTTCCGTTTCTGGCGATGCCCTCAATTGTAATCAAATGCTTGTTGTGTAAACTCGCAAGTAAGCAGATGCAGCTGTTCACCGACTGGTACTGGATGCCTGAACCCTGCATCTCACCAAGAGTCACCGTACAGCTTCCACAACCCCCTTGTGCACAGCCCATTTTTGTACCGGTGAGACCTTTATATGTTCTGAGATATTCCAGCACAGTCAGGCTCGGATCAACATTATCAATCTCCACCAGTTCATGATTCAGCAGAAAACAGAGCCTGTTCGGTGCCGAATCACCACGAATATTTCTCGACCTTTTATAAAGCCTGGCCATCAGCTCACTCGATTAAGAAGATTTTCGCGGACACACATTATGCACGGCAGAGGATAATGATGCTCGCGTTCAATCGCAGGAATGCCAATCAAAGATATCCATACAGTGGTAAATGTTGTAAAACGTTCCAAACTTTCTCCCTGGCGCTGGTTAGACTGTCTATCATCATTTTTCGCGACAAGGTTACCGTTAATCGAGATGTCTGTCCACAGCTGGAGGATTTGCGCGTTAGCGGGTGTAAAATACGGTGGCGGGCTTCAGCTACTCATGCGGTGATGAGCGGGTGGAAAAATGATAAGACACGGTTTTTTATCAGCTAGTTGATCTAACCTCCGGAAACTCGGCCCTAAAATGCATGCATAAACAAACGATATATTGCGACTGATGATATTATTCAAAATCCGTGCCAGACAAAGCCATTCAAAACGTGAGCCGATCATGTTCAACGCATTAACGAATTCAAGGCAGCAGCGATGAGCCACTACATGCTTAAACCTAAACCACTGAGACAGGAATCTTTCGCGGATTTTGGCGAAGTGGTTGACACCCAAAACCATAAGGATATCCGTGAAATCAACTACGGGATGACAAAACGGTATAACAATCTGGCCACTCTGGATTTACTCCAGGATAATGGACAGCCGTTATTCAATATTTTTATGTCCACGGCCGTCATTTTACCCTTTTGCGTGAAGGTTATTGAGCGCCATCCTTTGTCCAGTCAGCTTTTTTTCCCGGTTGGCAGGCAGCCATTTTTAGTCCTGGTTGCGGATGCCGAGAGCCCGCCCGCACCTGAAAATCTCAAGTTATTTATCACAAATGGTACGCAAGGCGTTAATTTTAATAAAAATACCTGGCATCATTACCTGCTTGCAATTAATCAGAATGCCAAATTTATCGTGATAGATCGCGGAGGAGAGGAAGTTAACTGCGAAGAGTATTTTTTCCATGATGACATTGTCATCGAGCAAATTTAACCCTTAACTCGATTGCCGATGTCCAGAGTTCTGCTCCTTAGAAACTTTAAAGAAGACGTGCGCACGAGCATGGAAATTTATGCTGATAATCTGCTCAATACTTTCGCCCAGCAGACACCGGATTTCGATATACGCTACTATCGGCCGGCAACGCGGTTTTCAAAAAATAATTCAGCCGGAAAATGGGCGATGCGCTACGCTCGCTACGTTGAGTATCCTTTCCAGCTCAGGCGTTTCAAAGCCCACCTGTATCACATTACTGAACACGGTTATGCACATTTAGTAAAAAATCTGCCTGCTGAACGCACGGTCGTCACGGTGCATGACGTGATTCCATTGCTGAAACACATCGGTGCAATTAAAGGTGTCAGGCCTGAAAACAATCCCAGACTGTCGAGATATTCATTGTCATTCCTAAACAAGGCCGCACATTTGATTGCAATCAGTGAAAACACCAAAAAAGACCTTATCCGGCATTGTAATTGTCAGGCGGAAAAAATCAGTGTTGTTTATTATGGCCTGCCTGACACGAGCGCTCAACAATCCATGTCCAAATTACAGGCCAGGAGACGGTTAAATTTACCGGCATATCCCCAGAAGCTGGTTTTAATCAGCGGTCAGGATTTTTACAAAAACCTTGAAACCAGCGTTCGAGTCTACAATCGGTTAGGGCAGCGACACAATATCAGACTTGTTCACCTGGGCAGGATTAACCGCGTATGGCTGGAAGCGAAAGCGCTGGCCCGGCATGCTGAAAGTATTATTGAAATCGATCAGGTTCCCCATGAAGATATCACCACGCTCTACAAGGCGGTTGATTGTGTACTGTTTCCTTCCTGGTATGAAGGCTTTGGGCTGCCAGCGCTTGAAGCGATGGCCTGCGGCACACCTGCCGTCAGCTCCAATGTCGCCTCATTGCCTGAGGCTGTCGGCAATGCAGGCCTGACGGCGGCTCCCGATGATGTCGATGGCTTAAGCCTGGCAGTCGAAAGCGCCATATATAATGATCA
>JAHEKD010000380.1 GCA_024638545.1 Gammaproteobacteria bacterium | reverse complement strand
TATTAAAACCAGGGTCAAGTTTAATGGGTATAAAAATAGTGCAACAAGCTTAGTAATGTAGATCCAGTCCATAAGTTACTTCAAAAGACTTTTTACCTGTGTCGAGCAGATCACCTCACCCTTTTTAACAAAAGCTTCATGATTAGTTTCGATGTACCTTATGTCATAAAGATAATTGACCATTAACCCGGCCGACTCAGTAACGCCTTTTACCGAGGTATCTCCGAGCCAGTTGATGCGCTCAAGTATCGCCCCGTTGCCCAGATGGAATCGCGCCACAGGGTTTAAGACCTGGCCGCTTTCAGATTTTGTTAAAACAAGATAATTGGCACAGAGTTTCTTTAGCGGTATTTCCATCTCTTTTTGCAAGGACGTTGACTCACCTTGTTTATATTGATCAAGCTGTTCACAAGTCTGTATTGCCATAAGTCTGAGCGGCGTATCTTTGTGACTGTAAGCCGTGTCTCTTATCCATTTAACAAACCCCGGTACCGGTGATAACGTTGAAAATTTTTTCAGATTTGGTAATTCTGACTTCAAATCTGCAACAACCTGCTTGATGAGAAAATTACCCAGGGAAATGCCCTTCAATCCAGGCTGGCAATTGTTGATAGAATAAAATATTGCTGTATTTACTTTTTGCGGGTCACCGATGTTATCCTCCAGATTCAGTAACGCCTGCACATTATCAGCCAGATCATCAACCAGCGCCACCTCGACAAAAATAAGCGGCTCATCCTCACCAAGTGCAGGATGATAAAATGCGTAACAGCGCCGGTCCTGGGCAAGCCTGCGTCTTAAATCATCCCAATTAGTAATTGCATGCACTGATTCATAGGCAATTAATTTTTCGAGAATATGCGCCGGCGTTTTCCAGTCTATTCGACGAAGGTTTAAAAAACCACGATTAAACCAGGAGGCAAACAAATTCCGGAAATCATTATCGACAATGACCAGATTTTTATGTTCACGTACAAATCTGAGCAGGTCAATTCGCATACTGACCAGCGCATGGACGCCGCGGGGTGACATGTTCATACGCCGGATCAGCTCGAGTCGACTTGGTTCTGCTGCCAGTATCAATGCTTCCAGATTTTTAGAATCAGGTGTCAGTTTATATTGATCAAGAGCACTTTGAACGTTCTCCGGGTCAGGCGACATATGCTCCTCAAGAAAAGTAAAAAATGCTAATTTTCCATCATCATTCAGTGCCTGGTAGGTTTCGTGGACTTCGAGCGCTAGCGCAATTCCTGATGCTTCCCCTTTTTCAGAGAGCAGATCTTTACAAAGGCTCACCAGTTTGGCAGTACTGGGTTTACCTGTACGCCGCTCAAGCAAATCTAATCCGGCTTTTGCTATGGAGCCAAAGACACTTTGCACCAGGTGCTGATTCATTTATGAAACCGGGCTATTCCTGTTCAAGCAGGGTCGCAGACACTATCATCATATCTTCAGCAGGCACATCCTGGTGGCCTCCGGCATTGCCAGTCTGAACTTTAGCAATCGCCTCAACTGCATCCATGCCCTTGACAACCTGTGCAAACACAGCATAGCCCCAGCCTTGCTGAGTCTTGGCTGTGAAATCAAGAAAATCATTATCCTTTAAATTAATAAAAAATTGAGAAGATGCTGAATCTGGATCAGGCGTCCTTGCCATAGACAGGCTGCCCGCCGTATTCTTTATACCGTTATCGGCTTCATTTTTTATATTAGCTCTGGTTTGCTTTTGATTCATGCCTGGCTCGAAACCACCTCCCTGAATAACAAAGCCGGGAATGACACGATGAAAAATTGTTCCATCATAAAAACCGTCTTTGACATATTGAAGAAAGTTATTGGTTGTTATCGGCGCTTTTTCGCAAAATAACTCAATGACAATATCACCCTTGTTTGTCACAAATTTGACCTTTGGGCAGGTATCTTCTGCAGTTGCAGCTTCACTCATAAATAAACTCCAAAAAAATAAAATTAAAACGGGTTTGTATGTTAAACATTTCATCACTTGACTCTCATATCATTGATAATATTCCACTCATCCTGCGTGAGCGGCATAATCGATAAGCGATTACCCTTTTGCACCAGTCGCATATCACTTAATTCAGGGTTAGCCTTTATTTCTCTGAGTGGGATTATCTGATTAAACTTTTCTTTGAACTTAACATCGACCATTAACCATCTGGGATTATCAGGCGTGCTTTTCGGATCATAATACTTCTCCCTGCTGTCGAACTGAGTGTGATCCACATATGCCTCGCTCACGATTTCCATAATGCCGACAATACCGGGCTCATCACAATTTGAGTGATAGAAAAATGCCAAATCCCCTTTTTTCATTTCGTCGCGCATAAAATTACGTGCCTGATAGTTACGGATTCCATCCCAGTGGTCTTTTTTTCCTTTTTCTGCATAGAGATGATCTATTCCGAAAACATCAGGCTCACTTTTCATTAACCAGTACTGCATACTTACTCCTAAATTTTCAGGCCGAACAATAATCTAAACGCGAGAGACAATCAAATACTTCTAAAAATTTTTAATCGCTGGAGCCGGGCATAACTATCCAATCACGAGCGCTATCAACAATTTATTTGCCATTGGGCATGTTAAAAATAGCGAATCGTGGATACCTGGTTTTTTTCAGGCCCCTCGATATGCCAAACGAGAGTCAGATTATTTGTTTTCACGAACAGCTTTAGTTCATAGCTGTCATTTCCGCAAAAATGGGGACTAGTGCTTATCCACCTACCAGATTCAAAATCGTTCCCGGTATTCTCCAGCGTCACCAGCTGCACAGGATTGTCATCACCATAACGTAAGTGTTCAACGCCAAGCCGTCTATTGCCCAGGCACGACCATCTGTAAGTGTTGAAAAATGCAAGCCTTTTGTAGCGCTGTACCCAGTGTCCGTTTTCGCGCCAGGTAATGGGCCAGGATGATCGATATTCAACTACAACCGTGCCATACCCCAGCGCAGGCTCGCCGTTTCTTGAGTTTACTTCGACACTGAACTCACGCACCCGACAAAGCCTGTGATTAAGATCAGTGATATCCAACACTTTTGATTAATTCGGTCTAGGACCAACCTTCCAGGTGGCCGTACCAACAGCGACGATGTCACCAACTTCATCGCGAATTATACCTTCGAGCACATATTCACGCTCTTCATAACGTTTTGGGATATCGCATTGGCACTCAGCGACAAGCGTTCCTCGCGCTTTTTTTAGATAATCCATACTCAATCGTGTCACGATACCGCGCATATTCCCACGCAGAGCAGCGTTCATTGCTAATCCTGTGACCAGCTCAGCCAGGTTGATAAGCGCAATCGCATGAATGGAATTTAAATGATTGCGTATTTTTCTCCGATCTTTGAGACTTACCTGTGCATATCCTGGCTTGAGTGACATCACATAGGCATTGATAGAACCGGTATACGGAATCATGCGACCCAGCAGTTTGCTGAAGATCTTTTTGCCACAAGGCCTGGACACCCATTTTTTCCACTGCAGCAGTATGATGTTATCGCTCATCGAAACCTTCTTTCATGCCTGTTGATGTAATTGAATATAAGTTATTTGAAAATTTAACATTTTTCAGATTAATTAACAGTGAAGTCACTATAATATTATCAAGCTGAACGTTTTCAATTGAGATTGAAACCCTGAATATCTATCAACTAGTCCGCCCGCAGTTTAATTTTAGTTATGCATCAGTCTTAGATCACACGACCCATTCACTCGAAAAT
>JAHEKD010000379.1 GCA_024638545.1 Gammaproteobacteria bacterium | reverse complement strand
CAAACCCTGTGCCTTTGTTCAGTGGGTAATTAAAATTAAAACCCTCTCCAGCACCGGCGCCATTTTCATCGGCATAGCCTAAGAAATGCGGGAATTCCTGCTGTGGGTTTGCATGAAGCGAGATAAACAAAACGTCGTCACGCGAATAAAAAATATCCTGTGTACCGTTACCATGATGATAGTCAACGTCTAATATTGCAACCCGCTGCGCACCGCCATCTAAAAAGTATTGTGCCGCAAGCGCTGCATTATTAAAAAAACAATAGCCACCATACAAATCCTTTGCGGCATGATGCCCGGGCGGGCGGCATAGTGAGAATGCAGCCGGCTTGCCCTGCTGGATCGTTTGTGCACCCGTCAAAGCAACGTTTACACTCGCTAACGCTGCCTCGTAGGTCCCAGGACTAATAGCAGTCTCTGCAGCCAAACTGTAATAACCGAGTAATCCGTCAATTTGTGTTGGCTTTCGTTGTGACATCCGTCTGGCCGGCCAGCAAGTGGCAATCGCTTCACCCAGATAGCCTTCATTCGTCCACAGGTCCCAGGCTTTTGATAAAAACTCAACAAAATCTTCATCGTGTATCTGCCTGACAGGACCCAGCCCAAACTCAACAGGCGCCTCGACCTCCCCGAGTTGTCGAGCGTATATCTCATTTACAATACGGGTCACTCTGCCGGGACGCTCAAAGGGTTCAACAAGCTGTCCACCAGACAATTCGGTCCTGGAATTTCTTAGCATATGATCTTCAGAGTGAATGGTAATCACGGACTGTGGAACAATTTAATATTTGATGATCAAATATATACCAAATGCCGCCCATGCCAAAGCGACCGCCCAGAAAAAAACAGGCTCCTCGCTTCGACTAATGGAGCGCAGCAAATAAGTCCGGCCCTTGGTAATATCAAAACAGGCCCAACCCAAAAGTCCGTAACCAACTAATTCCCACAATGCCATCTGTGTGTCCTTTAGATTTTTTTAAATTATAGTGTTTCAGAAAATTTCTGCATCAGCACCATGCTACCATGTTCTTTCATGATTAAACTGCCTTTTAGAATCGATACATCACCACGATGGCTGTTACTGTGAAACAGGCAAATTTTTGCGTTATATCATTTCATGTCCCGTATGAATTTTTCATACGGCATATGTTCAACTTCAGATGCTTCCTCACATTGTGTATGCACTGATATTTTTTCAGCATAGCGAATTGCAAAAGGTGCTGCCGTAATACCATGCAATAACACACTCAAGGCTACGGTCAGAAATGTGACAATCAAGATCTCCTCTTTGTTTGCTATATCTGATTGCCGTAATATTAAAAGGGCAAACAGTACTGAAGCCAGGCCACGTGGACCAAACCAGCCTAGAAACAAAAATGTAACCGGTTTAATGCCGGACCCTACGAGTGATATCGCCACGGGTAACATTCGAACCAGAGTCAGGCTTAATAACGCATATATCCAGTGACGCCACTCAATTACGGGCAAAATACTAGGCAGCAATACTGCACCAAACATCAAAAAAGTAAACGTAGTCAGCAGATGACTCTGAGCCTCCGCGAATTCATAAAAAAATAAAGATTCTTTCCTGAAGGTGTTACCGAAAATCAAGCCTGCGATAAAAGCTGCGATAAAACCATTGCCGTGTATGCTCTCTGCACCTGTGTATGCCGCAATGGCTATCGCCAGTGATGCCAGACCGGTACCGATCTCGGTCACCCATTTATTTTCTTCAGCAAGGCTGAGCAGCTTTGCACCAGCGTAACCAATCGCGCCCCCTCCAAGTGGTCCAAATATGAGTTGCAGACTTATAAACTTGATCCAGTTCTGTTCCGAAGAGCCTGACATCGCCGCCAGAAAAGCCAATAGCAAAACCAGTGGCAAGACAATACCGTCATTTAAACCGCTCTCAATATTAAGGGTTTGACGGATACGCAGCGGTACTTTCATATTACTGACAACCGACTGCCCCAGTGCCGCATCAGTAGGTGCCAGAATTGCTGCCAATAGCGCGGCCTGCCAGATTCCAATCGACGGAAACAGATAATATGCGATAAAGGCACCCAATATTACAGTCAACGGCAAACCCATCAACAACATACGTGAAGGCAAGGATTTTTGTTTGAGCAATATATCAAGCTTAATATGTGATGCATCGATGAATAAAACCAGTATCAGGGTAACTTCTGCAATCGTATGGATGACGTGAACCTCGGTATAAATTGGGATCAAGTCCAGAAAGTTGTGGCTCAGTAAAAGACCAATTCCCATAAACAGCATAGGTGCAGTAAAAACAGTATTTTCAAAGCGCTGGCTTTGCGTTGAGTATAAAAAATAAATTACTGCAATCGTAAATATTGATATCAGGGTCACGTGCCTGGCTACAGTCTGGTTATATCAGATTGCATGAGAGTATCTCATGTCTGACTGCATGGCATAACGCTATTATTATTGCCCTCGTATAAAGAGCATGGTCTCTTTTCCATTACGATTCCAGCAAGGCCACCGTTCCCAAACCGCCATCCGCACAGATACTGACTAGTGCGCGTTTGTGACTACCCATATTCGCAAGTTCTTTGACGGCCTGACTTAGAATTCTTGCGCCGGTTGCGCCAAACGGATGTCCAAGCGCAATACTGCCGCCGTTAGGATTGAATCTTTCCCAGGGAAAATTACCAAAATCAAAATTTACACCCGCCTTGTCATTAAGAAAATTTTTGTCTTCAAGGGCCGCGACGTTAGCAAGCACCTGGGCAGAGAAGGCTTCATGAACTTCCCACAGGTCAATCTGGTCATAACGTAACCGATGCCGGGCTAACAATCTCGGTATCGCATAGGCCGGCGCCATTAACAGGCCTTCATTAAGTATATCAACAGCCGTAAATTCCCAATCAAGTAATTCAACCCGGTATTCATGCTGTCCAATTCTACCTAGGCCTTTATCTGTGCTTATCCAAATTCCGCCAGCGCCGTCCGTCAAAGGTGATGAATTAGCGGCAGTTAGTGTCCCTTCCCCGGATTTATGATCAAATACAGGTTTCAAACCCGAGAGTTTTTCCAGGCTGGTGTCGGCTCTTGGAATAGTGTCTTTTTTAACACCAGCAGCAGCTACAATCAGGTCATCAAAAAAACCTGCCTGCTGTGATTTTAATGCGCGTTCATGACTTTGAAAGGCAATCTGGTCCTGTGATTTTCGATCGATTTGCCACATTTTTGCCATCTGTTCGGCATGTTCGCCCATGCTCATTCCTGTGGTTCGATTTGAAACGCTGGGAATATGCAGTCGAATATCGCTAAATCCAAGCGCTTTTATTGTATCGAGCCGCTTGCCTAATGAACGTGCCTGGAAAAAGCGGCGTAAAACGTCAGACAAATTTTGCTTCAGCCCAATCTGTACCCGACTCATGCTCTCTACGCCACCGGCCAATGCCAAATCCCGGCCTGATTGGCCAAGCATCTGGGCCGCCTGGAAAACTGCAACCATGCTTGTACTGCAAGCCATCACTGTTGAAAATGACGGCACGCCGGGACCAATTTCAGCGTCCAGCCAGATCTCTCTGGCGATATTGCTATAGGCTAAATTAGGGGCAACAGTTCCCCAAATCATGAAGTCCGGCAAGCTTTGCCCGTGCCGGGTCATCGCCTGAATTACCGGCACAGATAATTCAATAGCGTCAAGCTTGCACAAGTCTCTATCGGTTTTTGCGAAGGGCGTGCGCTTGCCGAAAATCAGCCAGGTTTTTACTCCATTATTTTTCATGCTTTTATAAA
>JAHEKD010000378.1 GCA_024638545.1 Gammaproteobacteria bacterium | reverse complement strand
CATTAAAGTGATCAAAAAGGCGGGCAATGATACTTTCAGTAAGTCAAACAATGACGCGTTAAAATTTGCTCAATATAGCAATATCCTGCTTCTTAACAATGACGTTGTCATTACCGAAAACTCGAGGGTATTGTCGGCGCTCAAAGTTCTTTATTTAAATCCTTCAATTGGCGCGATAGGATGGCAACTTTTTTATGACAGAGAGTTGAAATATCCGCAACACGAGGGAATTTCGTACTTGTGGGATTCGGGTCATTCATTTTTCAGGCCGGTCAACATAGCGGGATGTTTGAGTGACCACAAGGACGGCCAAATCAGATCATACCCCGCGGTCACAGCAGCGATGGCGCTTTTTCGAAAACAGGACCTTCTGGAAATTGGTGGATTTGATGAGGCCTATAATTATGGGTTCGAAGATGTCGACCTATGCATATCAATAAATACCTTGCTGGGCAAGAAGGCAGTGGTTGTGGACGGTTTTTCTGCGATCCATGCGGAAAATAGGTCTCAGGTTAAAAACAGCCGGCTCGAAGTCAGGCGGCGAAGAAGATCCAACCTCAATCATTTCAGAGACAAGTTTGGTTTCCAGCTTCGAAGAAAGAACAGAGAGTATGCACTCGCCGGGGGGAACCCCTTTAATTTAAAGAAAACAAAAATTGGCTTGGTCGTCACCGAGTCGTTTGATGGCGCAACTGCCGGTGATTATTTTACCGCCCTCGAGTTGTCAATTGCTCTGCAGAGACATTTGTCGTGCGATATTGAGTTTTTTCCACAACGTGGTCCGGGCGCGCAGAAACCGGTCGATTGCAATGCCATTGATGTGCTGATTGTCATGATTGACCGTTTTGACCTGTCAAAGCTTCGCAATAGGACCGCTCACACTTTCGTAGTTGCCTGGATGAGAAACTGGTTTGATCGATGGCCTACCTGGGAATATTTCGCTGATTACGATTTCTATTTTACCTCTTCAGAGTATGCACAGGAGTATCTTGCTGGAGAGTATGGAATTACAAGCCGTGTTCTGCGGATAGCAACAAATTACGAGCGGTTTTATTCGCACTGCCGGCATTCCGAGAGGGATATTGATATATGTTTTGTGGGCAGCAAATGGAATGTGCCCCGCGACGTAGAGAGCGTTTTCCCGGCACTGATCGAATATAATTCAAAGGTATACGGGTCTGGTTGGGACGCCGGGAAGGAATTCCCCGGTTTATTTCAAGGACCTCTCGAATACATCAGGGTTCCCGCTATCTATGCAAGATCAAAAATTGTTATTGATGATGCTGTAACTTCAACTAACAAATGGTGCTCGGTGAATAGTCGGGTTTATGATGCTTTGGCAGCCGGTTGCATGGTTATTTCAAATGGCCGGGGAGGCGCTGCGGAGCTCGATGAATTGGGGGTGCCAAAACTGCAGCTGCCATGTTTCAACACACCAGAAGAGTTGAGAATACTGTTGCAAAAATATTTGTCTGATGACGCCTTAAGGATTGCCGAGTGTCATCGGCTGCAAGATATTATCCGGAAATTTCACAGCTATTCGTCGCGCGCACGCGAGTTTTGCGACGTATTACAGCAAGATATTGTGCGGACCTACCGGATAGCGATTAAAGTGCCTGCACCTGATGAGCACGTGAAACACCAGTGGGGTGACTACCACTTTGCTGAAAGTTTGAGGCAAGTCCTGAAGGAGAAGGGACACCAGGCGAGGATTGACTTGTTGCCGGATTGGTATGGCCCCGAGTCGCGCGGCGACGATTTGGTGATCGTGCTGCGCGGCCTGTCCGAATACAAGCCACGGCCAGGCCAGATTAATTTGATGTGGAACATCAGCCACCCTGACAAAATAACAGATGAAGAATATGCAAGATATGACACTGTTTGTGTTGCTTCATCCAGCTATGCCCGGAGACTGTCAGACAGGCTGAGCGACACCCGGGTTATTGAATTGCTGCAGTGCTCCGATCCCCGTCGATTTTACCCGGATAGGCAAGATGGTGTCCCCAAGCATGACATTTTATTTGTTGGTAACTCGAGGAAGGTCTATCGTGATGCCGTGAGGTTTTCAATTGAGGCAGGCTTCCCCATTGCTGTGTACGGAGGGATGTGGGATAAATTTATACCTCAAGAGCACATAAAAGGAGAGAATATTAAGAATGTCGAACTTCGCAAATACTATTCAAACGCGGCAATTGTGTTGAACGATCATTGGGGTTCAATGCGGGAGAACGGCTTTATCTCAAACCGACTGTTTGACGCAGCGGCTTGTGGAAGCACGATCATTACTGATTATGTAGCTGGATTGGATGAAATTTTTGGTAACCGGGTAATTTCACATGACGGCACTTTGCTGGGTTTCAAGGAAGCTGTGTCTGCCGCTCAAGCAATGCAACCGGATAATGAAAATGAAACTTACAAAGCGGAGCGTCATACTTTTAGTGTTCGCGCTGAGGTATTACTGAGCGAACTGGAAAGACACGCCGAAATAAGAATGAAGGGATGGGCTGAATAGTCTTTATGGCCGATCGAAGCGTCTGCACTGGATTAGCATTAGAGCCAGGATGCCTTTAATGCTGGGCAAGCTTTGCTAAATGATGATTCATGATGACAGAGATTTTTTCAGACTATTTGGAATATTGCTTTTCGCTCGCCTCTTTTGCTGAAGCACTGGAGCTGCATGGTCTTAATCAATTGTTTTAAAATTATTTTCAGTGGATTGCAGTCGGCAATTAAAAAACCTCGGGAATCTCAAATCGAAAGCGGGGCTTTATGCAAATAGATGACAAACTTTGTTTAAACATTGGTGCGGGAAAAACGTATATTCCAGGCTTCAAGAATATCGATGTTTCAAAGAAAGCCGATATCGTCATGAACTTGAGCGTTGACCAGCTGCCTTTCGCGGACAGCAGTGTCGACCTGGTTGTAACAAGCCATACCTTGGAGCATATAGATGACTATCTGTTTGCCCTTGGCGAGATTCACAGGGTTTTAAAGCATGGAGCGAAACTATTGGTAGGTGTTCCCTACGTCACACTGACCGAATTCAATCTTGTCAATCCATACCATAAACATCACTTTAATGAATTTTCATTCGATTTTTTCGATCCGGATCGGCTATTAAACTCTGCAGCTGAGGAGGGACAAATCCTTTTTAAAAAAGTATGTCATCGTTTTCACTACCTCCCCGAGTTCGCCAAAAAATCCGCCAAAAAAAAGGACTGGGCGAGGCGCCACTATTTCAATGTTGTTCGCGAAATAATATTTGGCGTATTAGCGATTAAAGAAACCGAATCTCCACTGGCTATCACTCCGCAGCTTGGCGACGAATTGCTGCGGGAATATGACAGTTGTATGGCTGCCCGGATACCTTACTCGCGTCGTGTGTAGATTCGTCCTGTGGCAAACAGCACCACATATTTACGGTAAAAGTTCCGTTCGTTATTAGGTGATTGCTTACGAATAGCTCTTGACGGATCTCATTTTAAGCGCCGGTTTTTGCTTGTGAGACGATGGAGAATGGAATACGGCTGGTTTGCGGATATCCGCCTAACATTGCTGAGCTTTTTTGTAGACAAATAACTTATTGTTCAGTACCATCACCTGAGTTAATTGACAAATACTCAGAGGTTTACAAATGACCAAACTTTACGCAACATTAATGGGTACAGCCCTACTCATCGCATCAACGGGTGCATCCTATGCAGCAGTTTCATGTAATGGGACGACACAGTGCACGGGGCCTGCTGCGGAGTTGATGGGTAGTTTGTTTCCAAGACCTAGC
>JAHEKD010000377.1 GCA_024638545.1 Gammaproteobacteria bacterium | reverse complement strand
TTCGTAGCGAGACGGTTAAAGGATGCGTCCTGTATGGGTTTTACGACCAAAGGCCGGCATTATGTTATCAGCATATGTGCCGGCACAAGGGCCCGCAGGCATCGTTGACACTATGTCGAGGGCCCTGACCGAGTAAAATGCCCACAGGGCGTGGCAAGGGACCGTCGCAGTAGTAGGGTGGTGAGAAATGCGGGTTAGACCCAGGCAATTGCTTACAATATTTAACACTGTTACTGCCACGCGGGCAGGCTCGAGATGGCCACCAGCAGAATCAAGGCATAAGCAACCTTCCTGAAAAAAGCCTCTGATGAAAATTTGAAAAATTGCGCACCTGTCCAGATAGCCAACGCATAAACCGGGAATAAAAACAGAACAGTTTGAAATACCTGCATGGTCAATAAACCACTGAACCACAAACTGATTCCGCTGATGGTGATAATATAGGCAAAGAAAATTATAATATTGGCTCTGATGGTTACGGCTTTCGATTCCCTGCTCATCCAAAACAGTATTAACGGTGGACCGTAAAGACTGGCAATGCCCCCTGCCAGGCCTGAAAGCGTACCCAAACCAAAAAATCCAGTGTTGTTGACATTTCCGCTGTAGCGCCAGCCAGATGCCAGTAATAAAATTAATATCAGAATCGATATTGAAATAATATATCGTAAAAGAATAGGGTCACTGTGTTTAAGAATATATACACCAAGAGGCACGGTAAGCGTAGCGCCGATACTGATGGGCAAAACCTCTTTGAACTCAAATTCCCTAAGTGCTTTGGGTATCATTGGAAGTGGCGTGATGAAGTCAATCATAAATAAAGCAGCAACAGCAATTTTAGGCTCATAAGCAACGCTGACAATGGGTATAAACATCATCGCGGCACCAAAACCTGCAAATCCCCTGACTACGCCCGCCAGAACGGTTGCTAAAATTGTCCAGCCGAAAGCCGCTGTCAGCAATATTTGTGAGATATCATTTAACATCATCAGGCTTCATTTTAGTTTTTCTTAGTGCCAATACGAAATATCAATACAAGTCAGGTCTGCGCTGTTGTAAATAAGGAAGGGCTGATCTTGCCTTGATTATCTCACCTGTGTCGATCTGTGCGTATAAGATTTCTTCATCATTACCGGCACGTGCAAGATCATTACCATGTGGATCCACAATGCAGCTTTTTCCCGCATAGGCAAGTTCATCATCTTCACCACAAAAATCAGCATAGGCAATAAAAATACCGTTTTCAAATGCACGTGTGGGAATTACTTTTGTCGCTACGATTGGGTAAGGACTGCTGAGGGCAGTTGGCACTAAAAGTAATTCAGTGTTTTCGATGGCAAGCCTGCGTACAGCCTCAGGAAATTCGCTGTCATAACAAATGAGTATGCTGGATTTAATGCCGTTTATGTTAAAGCTTGTATAGTCGTTACCGGTCTTAAAGTAGGTGTTTTCAAATTTACCAGGCAAATGCAGCTTGCGGAAATTTGCAATTATTTCACCTTGACTGTTAATCACGACAGCAGAGTTGTAAACGCCTGCATCCGTTCTTTCCGGATATCCAAACACCAGCATGACTTTGTGCCTGCAGGCCAGTTGGCGGGCATGGCTGATGAAGGGACCATTCATGGATTCAGCCAGTTCGTTAACTCTGTCTTTTAAGTTATAGCCGGTCATGAATAATTCCGGGCACAGTAATAGATCAGCACCGGATTCCGTTACCCGGGCCACAGTTTTTGATAATGCCGCCAATTGAGCCGCTTTATCCGTCAGGATACTGTGATTTTGAAATACAGCAATGTTGATTTTTGCCATAGCGAATAAAGACTGTAATTCCAAGAAATACAAAACCGATCATACAGTCTCATATTGGTAAAGTCATTTTACTTAAATAATTTCGCTCAATATTGCAATTCTTTATGTTAAATTTCAGTAAAAGTTTTAAGTTAAAGAATCAAATGACAGCATACCAATCATTATCAAAATCACAGTTGTTGAATATCAGGGATCAGCTTGATAAAAAAATAGAAGAAATTCGAAAGCAGCAGCTATCACTGGATATGACACGAGGCAAGCCCAGCGAGGCTCAACTTGATTTGTCATTGCCGATGCTTAAGGTTGTTGGGGCTGACAATTACACGGCAAAGGGTAATGTGGATTGTCGAAATTATGGTGGCCTGGATGGAATTTCCGAAGCAAAAGAGTTTTTTGCACAGTACCTGGGTGTTACTGATCAGCAAATTATCATTGGCGGTAATGCAAGTTTAAATATGATGCATGATGCCATGTCCATATCCATGTTGCATGGAACAACGGATGGTGGCCCGTGGGTGAATGAGGCGGAAATTAATTTTCTCTGTCCGGTGCCGGGTTATGACAGGCATTTTGCAATCTGCGAGCACTTAGGCATAAAAATGATCCCTGTTGCGATGACAGAGCACGGTCCTGAAATGGATCGTGTCGAAGCATTAGTAAAAGATGATCAAACCATCAAAGGCATCTGGTGCGTACCAAAATACAGTAATCCTACCGGCATCTGTTACAGTGACGAGATTGTTGAGCGCATGGCATCCATGACCGCAGCAGCAAAAGACTTCCGGATTTTCTGGGATGATGCCTACAGGGTACATCATCTTGGTCATAAAATCGCCGACGTAGCGCATATTCTTGACGCCTGTAAGCGAGTTGGTAATGAAGACCGCGCATATATATTTGGCTCGACATCAAAATTGACCTTTCCGGGATCAGGCGTGGCAATGATGGCCGGTAGTGAAAACAATATGGCATTTTTTCGTAAACATCTGGCCTACCAGACCATTGGTCCGGATAAACTCAATCAACTTCGACATGTATTATTTTTGAAAGACAAAGCGGGTTTGATGGATCACATGGAGAAACACGCGGTTTTATTAAAGGCCAGATTCGACGCCGTTCAGGAAGTTTTGGCTGATCATTTGTCTGGTAAAGCGATTGCTCACTGGTCAAAACCTGAAGGGGGATATTTTATTGATCTCGATGCCTTGCCCGGTACGGCGAGAGAAATTGTCGCCATGGCAGCACATTTGGGTGTTAAATTAACGCCGGCAGGTGCAACGTTTCCATACGGTAATGATCCAGAGGATAAAAATATCCGAATTGCACCATCTTTTCCGACAGTAAACGAAGTATCAAAAGCAACGGAAGTACTTTGTGTCTGTCTTGAGAAGGTGAGTATCAACCAATATTTAAAGTCGGCTGATCACTGATTACTTTTCAGATATCACCCCTCCCTTAAAGAGAGTTTGCAGATGATACTTCGGGCGTATATTTGTCAACGCCTGAGTGCTTAATGTAGTTCAGAAATTCGTCTTTAGTGATAACGCCCTGGACTAAATCGTCTAATAATTTTACGCAAACTGCATTGGATTCAGGCGAGTTTCCACACTGTCTGAAAATCCGCTGTGTCGTAAGTGGATCCAGCGTATCATTCTTAATTACCGGTGCAGGTGATGTAGCGTCATCGTTGATCAATACAGATAAAACAACAGAAACTATGATTACTGTTATGATGTTCGAAGTAAGTGTGGCGTCCATTCTCTCAGTCCGCTTTGAAAATCCAGACGTGATATCTTATCATTTTTTCTGATTGTTTTTCTATGAAGCTTTACACAGAAATAGTGTGTAAGATTAACTATTTTTAATTATAGTCAATTAGATAAGAAAAGCCTGCCGAATACCCGTGATAAGCATCGAGCTGACATACGCGTTATTTTTGCCGGTTTTTTTAGCTATCACAGTGAGTGCAGTGCGAAAATGTTAAGCTAACTGCGT
>JAHEKD010000008.1 GCA_024638545.1 Gammaproteobacteria bacterium | reverse complement strand
GAGCATATGTATTTTCTGACCGACACCATAGTGGAACTGCAACAGCTGGATTTTCGTGTGCCAATCATCCGTGATCCGGGTGATGACTTTTACAGCCGCCAGGAAAAAAAAGGCCTGTTGGTTGGCGTTTACGAACAGGGCTGCAAAACCTTTGGTTTGGATGGCATTGACCCGAACTTTACCCAGGCTCTATGCCCCAGTGATCTTGATCGCTGCCTCGATAATATGGAACGTATTTTTGAACGCCTGCCGGTGTTGACAGCTGCAGGTATTCATACGGTTGTTAATGGACCGATCACCTATACCATTGATGGTGCACCGCTGGTCGGGCAAATTCCGGGGGTTCAAAACGCCTATTGCGCCATTGGTCTGCGTGCGGGCATCGGCGAAGGCGGGGGGCATGGAAAAATATTGGCTGAAATAATAGTGCATGGTGAAAGTGAATGGGACGCCTGGTTTTTGGACCCTCGACGATTCAGCGCCTATGCCAATACTGAACACACATGCTTGAAGGCAATTGAAGACTATCAACATGAATTTCACTATCACCTGCCGCATGAACAGCGGCCGGCCTCACGCCTGGCCCGAACCACGCCGCTGTATGCCGTTCTAGATCAAATGAATTGTGCCTGGGGAGTGGTCAACGGCTGGGAACGTGTCCTGTTTTTCAAGCCTGATGCCGAATTTATCGACCAACCGGGTTATCGGTTCACGCCGACCCGGGAAATTGTTGCAAAAGAAGTCAGGCATCTGCAAAGCAGTGTCAGTATCATGGAGGTTTCGGGATTTAATCGATTTGAGATTACCGGCAACGGAGCCGAAGCATTTCTCGATCATATGATTTGTGGCGCTATTCCCCGAAGCGTCGGTAAGGTAAGTCTGTGTTATTTACTCAGTGAAAAAGGCAACGTACTAAGTGAGGCAACATTGGTGAAACTCGATGAGGACCGGTTTTGGTATGGTTCAGCCGCCACTTCCGAGTGGCATGACAGAGACTGGCTAACTCAGCATATGCCGGATTCGGTCAGCCTTGGGGAAATGGCGTCCACCCATACCGTCCTGGTTGTTGCGGGCCCGAGATCACGTGAGCTGTTGCAATCCATCTCACCGCGCAATGACTGGTCCAGACAGGCATTTCCCTGGCTGCAGGCGCGCAACATGTTTATCGGTCATGCCGGGGTTTTAGCCATGAGCATCAGTTTTTCCGGTGAGCTAGCTTATGAGCTGCACGTGCCTAATGAGCAGCTCTATCTGGTTTGGTCACTGATTAACCAGGCTGGGAACGCATTTGATCTGGGCTATTTTGGGTTCTATGCAACAGAGTCCATGCGCATGGAAAAAGGGTTTCGGCACTGGAAGTCGGATCTCATCTATGAGTACAATCCGGTCGAGTCGAAATTGGAGCGATTTGTAAACCTTGATAAATTTGACTTTGTTGGTAAAAAGGCCCTGCTTGTCCAGCTTGAAAACAAACCCGCAAAATTATTTGTTTCACTTGTCGTGGAGTGCGAGATAGCCAGCGCGCATGCCGGCGATCCGGTATTTTTCGGTGACTCTCAGGTAGGTACGGTGACCTCCGGCGGTTACGGTTTTCGGACCGGTAAGAACATAGCTTTCGCATTCATTGATCCAGAGCATGCTGATTGCGGTACTCAATTAACTGTTGGAATTATTGGTGGGCAGTATTCAGCAACTGTGGTTGAGCCTGCCTTATATGATCCTGAGAATAATCTTGTCAAATCCTGAAGCAAATCAAGAGGGACAAAAGAAAAGGCGCAGGCGCGGTGTGACCGCCCGTGAGCAGATGAAGGCTAAACGCGCCGCTGAGCCGGCCACCAATCCGGCACCGCCGGGTCCTGTCGGTGGACAATACAAGCCGTTGACAGACCTGCAGGTTCGGCAAATCTACAGCACCTCGCTGCGTATGCTTGCAGAGCTTGGCATGGGTGACTCGCCGGATGCATTAACCAGGCAGGCCTTGAAATGTGGTGCCAGCCTGAACTCCATGGGCAGGCTCTGTTTTAGTCAGGCGATGGTTGAGGACATCATCGATAGTGCCTGCAAGTCGTTTGTATTGCACGGGCGTAATCCGAATCTGACCATCCAAGCAGGCGGCGACCATGTTTATTTCGGAACTGGTGGTGCTGCAGTTCAAACGCTTGATCTGGACAGTAAGCGCTACCGTCCATCGACACTGACAGACCTTTACGATTTCACACGTCTTGTGGATACCCTGCCGAATATCAGCTGGTTTACCCGCTGTTGTGTAGCAACAGACATTGCTGATATTTTCGAGCTGGATGTAAATACCGCCTATTGTCTTATGCGTGGGACACAAAAACCCACTGGCACCAGTTTCACTATTGGTAAGCACGTTGACCCGATCATTGACATGTTTGATACGGTTGCAGGCGGCGTGGGCAAGTTTGCCGAAAAGCCATTTTGCAAGGCACATATCAGCCCGATTATTTCGCCGATGCGATATGGTGAGGATGCATTTGAGGTGGCTTTGGCGTGCATGCGCCGCTCAATGCCCTTAAACTGCATTACGGCCGCGATGTCCGGCGCGACTTCGCCGGCGACAATTGACGGCATGCTGGCGGCTTCCTTTGCTGAAACGCTGGCTGCTTTGATTATGGTGAATATATTTAATCCGGGTTATCCGATGATTTTTTCAAACTGGCCGTTTGTTATCGACTTGCGTACCGGTGCCTTCTGTGGTGGTGGCGGCGAAATTTCGATACTCAATGCAGCTTCGGCACAGCTTGCAAATTTTATTGGCGTACCGTCAGGCGTGGCTTCAAGCATGTCCGATGCCAAAGCTGTTGATGCACAGATGGGAATGGAAAAAGCGCTCTCGGCACTCGCTTGCGGATTATCGGGTGCTAACATGGTTTATGAATCGTCAGGCATGATGGCCAGTTTACTGGGAGTTTCATTTGAGGCTTTTGTTATCGACAATGAAATGCTCTCGCATGTATATCGAATGATTCGCGGAATTGAGGTGACCGAAGAGAGTATGGCGTTTGAGGCCATGAAAAGCGTGATTACCGGCGAGGGGCATTTTTTAGGTGAGACACAGACCATGGAAGCCATGGAGCGTGATTATTTTTATCCTAAACTGTCAGACAGGCTGGAGCCTACAGCCTGGGCTGAATCCGGCGCAACAACCATTGATCAGCGCGCCAATGCTCACGCCAGGGATGTCCTGAAGAAGCATTATCCTGAATACATACCAGGAGATGTCGATAACAGGATCCGCCGTCATTTGCCCATTCTGATCGTTTAATTCCGGGGACACAATACACAATTATTAATTCTGGATATACGATATACAATGAAAAAGAGGCTTAAAATAAACTTCATTTGAAGTTGAGTTGTAAGCTTGATTTAATAAAAGACTATGCAGAGCACTATGGCCAGGATGGCAAGGGTCGTGATTCCCAATATTCCGCATCATCTCACACAGCGTGGCAATCGACGCCAGAACGTATTTTTGTAATGAAGACTATCATCAGTACAAACGATTGCTCTCAAAATTTTGTATACTGGAACAGGTTGAAGTTTGGGCATACTGTTTGATGCTAAATCACGTGCATCAGGTGTTGGTACCACATGATGTGGATGGACATGGTCGCACGCTTTCGCGTACGCACAGATACTATACTCGCTACATTAATTTTCGCAAAAATTGGAGAGGCTATTTATGGCAGGGCCGATTTGCTTCTTTTCCAATGGACGAATCCTATCTTTTTTCGGCAGTACGTTATATCGAATTAAACCCGATCAGGGCCGGCTTATGTGATGCTGCGGAGACTTGGCAATGGTCGAGTGCACAAGCACATCTTGAAGGAGTGGACGATGATCTGGTGAAGGTCAGGCCTATGCTTCAGAGAGTAGAGGATTGGTCTGGTTATCTAACAAGTTAGTGGGCGGATTCTCAGACCACTAAAACCGGGTCCGAAGACAAATAATTGCAGTTAAGTATTGTGTCCCCGGAACTCGCGGAACTTGTGGAACTTATCATTTTATGAGGGCAGTATAAGCGGGGCAGGGCATAAGGTATCATATGTAATTATCAGATTATAAATTTAAAATCACACCAGCAGAATGCATTTTGCTATACTGTGTAAGTATTTGCCTGAATTATGGTACTAATTGAAACTTTACATTACGGGTGAGGTTGGATGAGCAGCAGAAAAAGAAATTCCGGTATTTCCGTGCACGCTATTTCAGGTAGAAGGGATGTCCTGCTCGAACTAAATGCGACTGGAGAATCGCGGAAAAATCAGTTGGGCTTTTTATTAAAGCGGTTCCATCACAAGAGCAACAAAACCACTATTCTGGCGAATTCCCAAAAGCACCCTGTTCAAAAATTTCTTTGGGGCGACTATGTCGTACATCCTGGTCAAACCTATATCTATAATATTAAACCTGCATACAGGAAGACTGCGAAAATGCATTTTGCTGAGGAACTATCCGTAACCATTAAAACAGAGATGCCGGACAACGGTAAACACGGTATTTATTTTAAACTCGGGGCTGCAGGATGCCAGGCTTATAGCAGGAAATTCAGTCATTACCGAAAATGGTATTTGACACAGCATAGCACACCAGCAGGCGAGCATTCCCGGACCGTTAAAGCTAAAGCAATAGAATTTATTAAGCCCGGGGATATTCCAGCCGACCTGGGTGCGTATACGTGAAAAATAAATATTTCTTCAGTCGAAACAAACGCAATATGTTTTCAAAAGCTGAACTGTCTGAAGATGCCAACTTTAAACCTGACGATTCCTGGGCCGATAAATATTTCAATGATTCCAACTCGCAGGAATACCAGGAGAGAATACTGTTTTCATGAAAACACAGCTCCACCACCTGCTAACAATTCAGCGACATATATCTCTGAAAATGAAAGGACTTGTTCTAATGAGGTGGTGAAACAAATATTAATCTTGGACATTGTGATCAAATAAGCTTATGAGAGTCGAAACAACACATAACGGTAGAACGGTTGTTGCCATCAGCGGTAAACATGCCATCGCGCTTGCATTGAAGTGGCCAGCGGAAGAATTTCGAGGCCTGATCGGCTTTGCAATACGTCGCACCGGTCCTGATCGTGTTGCAACATGGCTTCAGACGGTATTGAGATTTGCAGGTGAATCAATAGAAAAAGGCCGGCTCTACGATTCAGTGGATGCGCCGATTCAATCTATGATCTGGAATGACTTTGGCTTATCGGAAAACAAGCAGGAAGTTGGTCTGCCGGCGGGAACCCGCTTTGTTTATGAGGTCATTCCAATGCACGGCAGACCGGGGGCACTCAAACAAATGCACAGGAACTCGGTACGAATTGCTGTATCCACTGAGCCAGAACATGAACCTGGCTCTGATCAACCCGAAGTGCATTTTAATCGAGGTTTGTCAGACAGTCAGGAGTATGAGCGGCTGTTCGGAGAAGGACATATTCCGGATAAGGATACAGTCGCCATGAAATGGCTGGCACGGGACCTGGAGCTGAACATTGTTGCCTTTATTGAACAGGCAACGCTTGACAAGAGCATGCTTATCGATGTGGCGGCCTATCATCTCGATCACAAAAAAGTCATCAAGGCCATATGTAAAGTTGGTAAACGCGCCAGGGTATCACTTGACTGGGGAGCTGAAGAGAGGATTTCCGGCTCGCCCGGGCCTAATTCACCCGCCCATAATCAGCTTAAAAAGTCTGGTGTGTTCGTGCACAAGCGTGAGCATGTGAGCATTAGCCATAACAAATACATGATACTGAAACAGTCAGACGGAACGCCTGTTTCGGTTCTTACAGGCTCTACAAACTTCACTAATGGCGGCATCTCAACACAATCAAATCAGAGCGTTATCGTGCACAATCGCGATATTGCAAAAGCGTATTTGAAAGATTTTGAGCGCGTTCTGAAAAACGATAATGCGGGTCTTCGCAGAAATAATAAAAGCGGCGCAGTTGCGGATGATACCCTCGAAGTGTATTTCTCGCCGCACTCGATGGCGGATCGTCCTGACCTGGACCGCCTGACGAAATTGGCGATGCAGGCAACATCGAGCCGCCTGTTTATGACCTTTCGCATGACCGACAGTAAATTAATCGAGAGCGTATTGAACGATGACATTCCGGTGTTCGGAGTTGCCGATCGTGCTTATTATGGCACTGATCATAGCGGCGATCGTCTGATTTTCAATGAAGCACACACCGCAAATCCCAGGGTGGTGGCCTGTAATGCGCCTCTGGAGGATGAGCCTGACGAAGATGCACTCTACCTGGAGCTGAAACGTAATGGCTATAACCCGATTGTGCATCATAAAATTCTGCTGTTTGACTGGGATAAACCAGACTGTGTTGTGGTCACAGGCTCGGCAAACTACTCTACCAATTCCACTGCTCATAATGATGAAAACTCGCTTATCATTCATGGCGATCAGCGTCTGGCTGAAGAATATTTTGTCGAGTTTTGCCGTTTGTTCACACACTGGCGACCACGCTGGTTAATCGAAAGGCAGGCACACGTGCATCCTCCTGAACAGCTTGCTTCAAGTTCATCCTGGACAAAATCATGGGCGCCAGGCGGGCGCATGGCGGAATTTCTTGATGTTGCAGTTGGGGATGTGACGAAGAATGCGGCTGATCCCGAAATCACATCAATACCAAAGTTCGATCCTGCCCGTGCTGGCAGCCGGAGTATCGCCGGTGAACGCATAAAACATGTTGTGGTATTAATGCTGGAGAACCGGTCCTTCGACCATATGTTGGGCTACTTGCCGGGTGTTGACGGAATTGCCAACAACAGGCAAAGCTGTGTTAATTATCTGGATCCTCGAAACCCGTCTGAAAAAACGGCGTTTCACGTCGAAAAAGCCCGCTATTTTGGAATACCGGAAGGCGACATTCCACCGCCTGTGAAAGTCAGCGGTATTGAAACTGATCTTTACGGTGGACCATCGCATTCGTTTCCCGCAGCGAGCGAACAGCTATACAATGATGAATGGGGTCCTGCCGGTGCAGGTGTAAAAGGCGCAACGCCAACGACTAATAATGGTTTTGTCAAAGCCTATGCCGCGGGATTAATGCGTGACTATCAAGGCTGGGCTGATAAGGACCCGAACTTCAAAATGCCCATAGCTGCACCAAGGGACCATGTTGCGGTGGCGATGAATGCGTTTACACCCCGGCAGCTTCCGGTAATTAATGGTTTGGCCAAAGCCTTCTGCGTTTGCGACAAGTGGTTTTCTGAAGTGCCGGGTCCGACCGAGCCAAACAGGCTGTTTATGCACGCCGCCACCTCGGTAGGATTGGTGCACAATCCTTGGGAATTTCCAATCGAGGCGCGCACAATTTACGAGGATATTGATGAACAAGGTGATAAGAGCTGGGCATTCTATTCACATGACTTGTCAGATGCGTCTAATTTTCCGGCTCTCAAGACCCAGGTTGATCGACTGCATCCGTTTGATAAATTTGCTAAGGATCTAATGAATCCGAACGATTTTCCCAACTACGTATTTTTGTGCCCGCGTTATTCAAATTCCCGGAAGGGATTTGCGAATTCCCAGCATGCGCCTTATGACGTGCGCTTTGGTGAACACTGGATCGCCGATGTTTATGAGAATTTGCGGCACAGTAAGATTTGGGAGCAGACCTTGCTCATTGTTACCTATGATGAGCATGGCGGATTTTTTGACCATGTCTACCCGCCGGATAAAAATGTTTTGCCACCTGACGCATTTACCTCACCCACAGCATATGATCGCCAGCACTATGGCTATATGTTTAACGAAAAAACCGGACAGCCAAAACCTCAATATGTATTTAATTTTGATCGCCTCGGTTGCCGCGTGCCGACCATACTCATTTCCCCATGGCTCGATGAGGGCATGGTTGAGAGCCGCCAGTTACAGCATACCTCTGTCCTGGCAAGCGTGCGTAAAATGTGGAGGCTTCGCGATCAGCCACTCACTGCCAGGGAAGGTCAGGCTGCAACCTTTGATGATCTTCTGGAATCAAGAGACAAACCGAGAAATGACTGCCCGTTAAAATTAAAACGCCCGGCATTACCCAAGGTCAGTTTAAGTGCAGCACTGGATGAGCCGCTGTCTCCAGTGCAAAAAGAGGTTTTCAGTATAGTCAATCATCTTGACGGACATCCGGACTCTGGAAAGCCGGCACCCGTTCCGAAAACACAGGGGGAGGCATCCGTTTATATCGCCCAGAGAAATCAGGCGCATCGATTGCATCATCTTCATGCGGCCGGCGAGTTTAACACCTATAAGGACAAATCGGGTGCCTATCGCTGGAAGCTTGTTGCAACCGGTGGCGAAGTGGTTGCCAGATCGGCAAAGGGATTCAAATCCATCAGGTTGGCACGTCAAGAAATCGCAAAGGTAAAGCAGAACGCGCAAACAGCATTCATTAAATAGATCATTATATTAACGAGCGTGAATCAAGTAAGGACACATTCTGCTACAGTGTTTCAGATTTTCGGGACTGGTTCAAGGACGGGCCGCGGATTTAATTTTCTAGACCGGCATCTATAGGAGATGTACAGCCTGATTTTACACGTCATCTTTGACACTGCCTCAAGATAACGTCATCTGAATTTTTTATCAGCGCGGTTGTCATAACTGGATCTGAACCTTACTATCTTAATAAATACCTCAGGAGGATATATGTTAAAAAATTTACTTTGCTATTTAAGTTTTATCCTGATTACGATCCCGGTACCGGCCCAGAATGACGTGCAGCGAAACATCTCTCAAATCAACGGGAATCTGTACCGATTTCAGAATAATTTTCATTATTCTGTATTTCTGGTGACCGAAGAAGGCGTGATTGCCACTGATCCGATTAATGCGGAGGCTGCGCAGTGGTTAAATAATGAAATCAAGACCCGGTTTGGCCAGCCTGTAAAATACCTTATCTACTCGCACCATCACGCTGACCACGTTTCGGGGGGAGAAGTGTTTGCCGACGATGGCGCAACTGTTATTGCACACATAAATGCAGCGCAGGCGCTGATAGACGACAATGTTGCTACAGCGCTGCCAGCCATTACATTTCAACAGTCGATGACGCTGGAGTTGGGAGGTCAGCGAGTCGAGCTCACCTATCTTGGAAAAAATCATTCGGATAACTCAGTTGTTGCTTATTTTCCGGCAGAAAAAACACTTTTCGCCGTCGACTTTGTCTCGACACGGCGACTGCCCTACAAAACAATTTCCCGCAGTTATTTTCCGGAATATTTCCAGGCATTTGACAAACTTGAGCAAATGGAATTTGAGATTCTAGCGCCCGGGCACGGCGATTTGGGGAGTAAGCGCGATGCCCTTGAGCACGGCGAGTACCTCAAGGAATTATACCAGTCCGTTAAAGCCGCTGTTGAGTCAGGAAACAGCCTCGAGGAAATAAAGCAAAGCTTGACATTGGAAAAATACAGCGGATGGAGTCAATTTGACGCCTGGCGTAAGGAAAATATTGAGGGAATCTATGGATATTTAACGAACTGACAAACTTCATCAACAGCGGTTCTAGCAGATCGATGAAAAATACTTTCTCAAGTTGACTGGTCTGGCATTAAAATACAAACCAGCAATCAACAAAACGATGTTTAAGAAATACTGAAAATATTATAGAGTGAAAAATGAAGATACTGGATAAACGGCAGTTTTATATTAACGGGCGGTGGGTGGATCCCGTAAAAGCGGATGATCTGGAGGTAATTAATCCTTCAAACGAGCAGGTTTGTGCAGTGATTTCGCTTGGCGATCAGGCGGATACCGATGCTGCAGTGGCTGCAGCGAATGCAGCTTTTCCTGATTGGTCATCGACATCAAAAGACAAGCGTATTGCGCTTGTTGAAAAGATTTTGGCCATCTACAGTGAACGCGTCGATGAAATGGCGCATGCCATCAGCACAGAAATGGGAGCACCCATTGATCTGGCCAGTACAGCCCAGGCCGGCTCCGGTATGAGTCATATCAGGAATTTTCTGGATGCTGCCAAATCATTTGAATTCGAGCGCAAGCTGGGTGACCATGCGCCCAATGACCGGATCATCTATGAGCCGGTCGGTGTCTGTGGTTTGATCACCCCCTGGAATTGGCCAATGAACCAGGTCACGTTGAAAGTCATCCCGGCATTGTTGACAGGCTGCACCATGGTCTTGAAACCATCCGAAATTGCGCCATTGTCGTCGATGCTGTTTACCGAGTTTGTCGATCAGGCGGGTGTGCCTGCCGGTGTGTTTAACCTGGTCAATGGCGATGGTTTGGGTGTGGGTACACAACTGTCACTGCATCCAGATGTGGACATGATTTCATTTACCGGTTCTACCCGGGCGGGTATCGCTATTTCAAAAAATGCAGCCGACACCCTCAAGCGCGTGCATCTGGAGCTGGGCGGTAAAGGTGCCAATATCATCTTTGCCGATGCCGATGAAAATGCCGTGAGGCGCGGTGCCTTGCACTGCTTTAACAATACCGGGCAGTCCTGTAATGCCCCGACCCGAATGCTGGTGCAGCGAGAAATTTATGAGCAGGCCGTTGAGCAGGCAAAGCTGGCAGCTGAAAACAGCAGTGTCGGACCTGCCAGCGAATATGGCCGTCACATCGGTCCATTAGTCAGTGAAATGCAGTTCAATAAAGTACAGGACCTGATTCAAAAGGGTATAGATGAAGGCGCCAGGCTGGTCGCGGGCGGTACCGGCCGGCCCGATGGTTTTGACCAGGGCTATTATGTAAAGCCCACTGTATTCGCTGATGTAAATAATGGCATGACCATTGCCCGTGAAGAAATCTTTGGACCGGTCTTGTCCATTATTCCATTTGAGACCGAGGCGGACGCTGTCCGGATTGCCAATGATAGTGTTTACGGGCTGACGAACTATGTGCAAAGTAAAGATGATGCCAGGCGCACTCGCCTGGCACGCAAGCTGCGCTCCGGTATGGTCGAGATGAACGGTCAGTCCAGAGGCGCAGGCAGCCCGTTCGGGGGGATGAAAGCCTCCGGCAATGGCCGCGAAGGCGGTGTCTGGGGACTGGAGGAGTTTCTGGAAGTCAAGGCAGTTAGCGGCTGGGCTGAGGAGGCAGCATAGTTAATTAGTTGACAAAATTTAGACCGGTAAATCCAAGAGCAAGGTACACTATGAAAAAGACGGGAGGATAGGGTGTGTTAGCCTGAACCGTCCCGCGGTCATAACCACCAGGTTTCCAAAAGATCGTGAGAACGAATTTTATTACACAAACATAGGAAAAGTCATGGACTGGAACATATATCTCTCTGGTGAAATACATACTGAATGGAGACAGCATATAAAACAGGGGTGTGAGGCGCACAAGCTGCCTGTCAAATTTACGTCTGCCGTTACGGATCACGGGGCCAGCGACGCCGCAGGCGACGTGCTGGGTGAAGAGGGTAATAATTTTTGGCGTGATCACAAATCAGCAAAAGTCAATGCAATTAGAACCAAGACGCTGATTGAAAACTGCGATCTGGCAGTCGTCCGTTTTGGTGACAAGTATAAACAGTGGAATGCGGCATTTGATGCGGGTTATTGTGCTGCATTGGGAAAACCGTATATAACGCTTCATAATGAGGCGATAATTCATCCGCTGAAGGAAGTCGATGCGTCGGCAATGGCATGGGCGACCACTCCAGAACAGGTCATAGAAATATTGAAATATATTATTTCCAAAGAATGAAATCAGGCAATTACGTTAAATTGATCCGGTTTCTGTCTTTGAACGCTGGAAGACTGTGTAGTTTATATGAGCGTCAGGCCTTGGGTCCCGGATGGCACTGAGTTTTATAATTAAAAAAAGCTTGTCAGCCCGCATTTCTCACCACCCTACTACTGCGACGGTCCCTTGCCACGCCCTGTGGGCATTTTACTCGGTCAGGGTCCTCGACATCGTGTCAACGATGCCTGCGGGCCCTTGTGCCGGCACATATGCTGATAACATAATGCCGGCCTTTGGTCGTAAAACCCATACAGGAGGAATTCTTTAACCGTCTCGCTACAAAGTCCGGTGAGAAATGCGGGCTAGCTTCTAAAGGACTCGGGAAGACACAAATGTATGGGCTTAGATATTTGACCATATGTAATTGATGGGATTGTTGTTTAAGAAAATTTCAAACCAAGGGCCTGTGTTAACATGCAAAATTATCCACACCACTATCACGTGACGGCATCAGCACAGATTGAAGGTGATGTTATTGTTGATAGTAAGAATCTTTCACCTATACTCATCGCGCCACCGCTGGAATTTGGCGGGCCGGGGGATCGCTGGTCACCAGAAACGCTTCTCGTGGCGGCTGTGGCAAACTGTTTTGTACTCTCATTTCGGGCCATTGCCGGGGCGTCAAGCGTTTCATGGGTCTCAATTTCGTGCTCGGTAAGAGGCGACCTCGATCGAATAGATAAGGTTACTGCCTTTACGGTGTTTGAAGTTTGTGCCGTGCTCAGGATTCCATCCCAGACTAGTGAAGACAAGGCAAATAGAGTTCTCGAACGTGCAGAAAAATCCTGTTTAATTACGAATTCTCTAAAAGCAGACACCCACCTTGTAACCATGATCGAGGTGGTAACAGCGTAATTGCACACACGAACACAGCTGTTCATTGATTACAAAAAGCACCTGCAGATAACTATATATTCAAACAAACCGGGCCTCATAGCTGCTGGTTAATCCACTCCAGCAAGCAGCGAGTCGCGGGTGTTTGATCCTGTTTTCTGAGATCACTGATGAAGTAGCGTTCCTGCATTGCAACCTCGCCTTCGAACGGGCGAATAAGCAGGCCGGCTGACTCTGCCGCCTCGAACAGGGTTGTGTGCGAGAGGGCAAGACCAACTCCATTGCTGGCGGCCGTCAGGGAAACGACTACAGTCGAGCTGTAGTTAATGGGTTTTGATGCAAGATCCGACAAACCGGAACTATGCCACCTGTCCCAGTTTGCAGTCATTCCCGGACTGTCAAAATGAGGGGCTGTCTCTAACCGGCCAGATGATAGCAATCCGGGCGAACAAACCGGAAAAAAATGCTCCTGGCGCAACGGACGATACCCCTGCTCGGCGTAGTTGATGCCACACATTACCTCGACAGCCACGTTCGCCTGTCTTTGATCGTTATCCCAGATGTGAGGCAGGATATTCAGGTTAATCCACGGGTGCTGCGCATAAAGATCGTGGAGTCGCGGCATCAGCCAGAACAGTGTAAAAGCGAGATTGGAGCGTAATGTCAGCGACTGGCCACGGTCTTTATCGAACACAGAGCGTGTGCCGATACGAATCAGGTCGAATGCTTCACGGACAAAGTCGATGTAGTTTATACCGGCTTCAGTCAGACGCATTTTACGCCCATCGCGGAAAAACAAAGCTTCGTGGAGATGAGCCTCCAGTAATCTGATCTGTTGTGACACGGCCGACTGGGTGATATTCAGTTCACCGGCGGCAGCGGTATATGACCCGAGCCGGGCACTCGCTTCAAAACTGCGTAACCAGTTTAGCGGTGGCATCTGTTCTGGTGATTTAATCATAACGAAACTCTCTAACCATTAGTTCAAATAATGTATTACAGCTGATTTTATCGTTTGTCAAAGCAGATTTATTGCGGGATGATTCTAATAGTCCAAGCGAGATAAACACACATGGTAGCTTTTTCGATCTGTCTGCCAAACAACCATCTCCCGCATAGGCAATTGGCGGGAAAGAGTGGACCTTGCGCTGCGTTCCGGTGGGCGGAACGGCTCGACCTGCATGAAGGGATTGACAGCCAACTCTCGCTTGCGGTGAATGAAGATGGCACGCAGTTTACGGTGATGGGAAATCATGGAATAGTGGTGTTCGGCAATACGGTCGCCGAAGAAAACGATCAATACCTCATCGGCTACAAACATCTTGATCGCCAGAAAGAAATCCTGGATCGAAAGGGATCTGACTATGCCAGCAGAGTTCGCTAATTCTCCGCACACCAGTCTGGCGACAAATGCCGCTTCATCCGGTGTCAAGCTGGATCGCAGGACGATCAAGGCACTGGGCAGACGCTCTGACAAGCCGGGCCTGATCTGGCTGGCACAATGGGCAATTTTACTCCTGGTGACCGGCACATTGCTGTACCTGTCGCTGGGGACATGGTGGGTGGTGCCCGCCATGGTCGCCTATTCCATTGTCCTGATTGTCCCGGCCTATTCAGTTAGTCATGAAACAGCGCACGGCACAGCCTTTCGCACACGCTGGCTGAACGAGACAGTTTTGTTTGTCAGTTCAGTCATCTATTTCGAAGAACCTTTCCACCGCCGTTACGCACATACCTCGCACCACACCCACACCTACCACATCGGCAAAGATGCCCAGATTCCCTATGCGTTGCCGATGACCTTTAAGGAATGGTTACTGGAGTTTTCGAATGCCGGATACTACCGCTATTACATAAAATTATTTTTCAATAATGCCCGCGGGCGATTCTCCCAAAAAATACGTGAATATACGCCTCAAAGTGAACTCGGGAAGCTCAAATGGGGTGCCCGTGCCTGCATTGCGATCTATGCGGTTCTTGCGGTTCTGGTTGCATCCGGCTATACGTGGCCGCTCATCTTTATTGTCATGCCCCGGCTCGTTGGCGGGCCCGCGATGGTTTTATTCACCATTTTACAGCATGCCGAACTTCAGGAGAATTCACCGTCGATTCTTGAATCGACCCGGTCATTTGCAACCAGTAGCGCGTTGGCACGTTTTCTCTACATGAACATGAACAATCATGTTGAACACCATTTGTATCCGCAGATCCCGTTCTATTCCCTGCCCGCTCTGAATAAGGAATTAAAGGGACAGCTTCCGGAGCCGGACCCCGGACTATGGCGCACTAACCTGGAAATCCTGTCCGTTGTGGTCAGACGCTCCCTGGGGCGCAACACCAGGGCCGCTACAGTCCGTCAGGCTCCGCATATGATTTCAAATGGTGAATTCACGCCCATCTCTCAGGCAAACATGCGTTAAGGAATAAATTTATGAATACAGTTAATCTATTTTTGCCATACCCTGTCATGAATATGATGCACATGACTCATCAACAAACGAGGGAAATAATATGAGAGACTGGATTGTGGCCTGCGCGGTTGGAGATATCGATGAGGAAGATTTAATCCGATGGGATCATGAGGGGCATGCCTTCGCGATTTACAACACTGAAGAGGGATTTTTTGCTACCGATGTGATGTGCACCCACGAACAGCAAAGCCTTGAAGATGGGCTGGTGATTGGGACAGTGATTGAATGCCCGCTGCACCAGGGAAGATTTGATGTTCGCAGCGGTAAAGCCCTGTCAGCGCCGGTATGTGTTGACCTTAAAACTTATGAGACCAGGGTCGAGGATGGCAAGGTTTTTATAAAGCTATAGCGGTTAATTCAAGACCCAATCTCTATTCAGATATACCGATCATGGCTGCG
>JAHEKD010000376.1 GCA_024638545.1 Gammaproteobacteria bacterium | reverse complement strand
ACAGCTATTTTGATAAAGCGGGACACTTTGTACTGTTTGTAATGACTTTGTTCGTTTTTACACTGGTAATACTCATGTTCCTAAGATGGGTTGACAGAATAGCGCGGCTTGGACGGATGGGCTCAATCATTGAGAAAATCGAGCAGGCTACGATTGACGCAATGTCCGCAGCTGCAATTACCCCTGCTTTGTCAGGCGGATCTATGGAATCGGACCTTAATAAAGGTCAACCTGTTTATCCCGATTGTGTCGGCTATATTCAACACGTTGATTTAAAGACGCTACAGGAAATTGCTCAAGAGCATAAGGCGGTAATTCGTGTTTGTGTTCTACCCGGCGCCTTTGCCACACTGGACAGTGCAATCGCCTGTCTGGACGGCGTTCCATACGACTCCAGGAACCCGGTCATCGAGGATATTAAAAATACATTTGTAATAGGCCGTAATCGAATATTCGATCATGACCCAAGGTTCGGACTGATCGCATTATCCGAAATTGCTGAACGCGCGCTTTCCCCGGGTGTCAATGACCCGGGTACTGCCATAAATATAATCGGCACATTCGTCAGGCTGTTTACTTACTGGAATAAACGTCTGACGGAAGCTGACAATTTCAATAACACGTTCGACAGGGTGCAGGTTCCCTCACTGTCAATGGAGGATATGCTCAATGATGCGTTCAATGGATTGTCGCGAGATGGTGCATCAAATATCGAAGTAGCTATTCGTTTACAAAAAGCTTTAAAATCTCTTTCTGCACTATCGCCCCGACACATGTCAAAAATAGTCAGACATATAGCCCAACTGGCATACGAGAAATCTGATCAAAAACTTGACTTTAGGACAGATCAGGAAATGCTGAAAGACGTATCGAGGTGGCTAACGGACACAGATCCGGTGCAAGAACCGATTAGCGATCCAGATTAATTTTCTTAGATGATATTGCGTGTAAAAATAAAAGATCAGGCATGAGTCCAGTCAGCACAAGCTGTGGCATGTGATATTTACAACAAAATTCCTGCCTAAAATAGAGTAGATACTATTATCAGGCTATGAATTACATCAGTCATTTTATTGACATTGATGCGGACTTAATTGTTCGCCATCTTGTGACCATCATAATTGCGTATGCCATTTCTCTGCCAATCGACTGGGACAGGGAACAGGAATTATAGAGCGCAGGCTTACGTAGTTTTCCGCCGCTATCCCGCATTTCTCACCTGACTTCGTAGCGAGACGGTTAAAGGATGCGGCCTGTATGGGTTTTACGACCAAAGGCCGGCATTATGTTATCAGCATATGTGCCGGCACAAGGGCCCGCAGGCATCGTTGACACTATGTCGAGGACCCTGACCGAGTAAAATGTAGACAGGGCGTGGCAAGGGACCGTCGCAGTAGTAGGGTGGTGAGAAATGCGGGCTAGGACTCATGCCAGACTCTCAGCAACATAGCCCGCCAACCTGAAAACGGGATTTCTTGCAGGTGGTTTACAGTACCGCCGCACTTGTCGTATTTTAGATTCTCCCTGCTTTTAACCAATGCTGATTGGCTAGAGTGACCGCCGGCTGGCGCCTGACCTGCAATCTCGTCCCAATCGCAAACATAGCTGTTTTGTTTTTTTGATTAACGTTATTCAATGTATTAAATCTACACGGCTGGCAAGGTATAAAAAATAGAGAGCCTGCTGCATATTTGAGTTAAGCATACAATTTTCAAGTCAGGACAAGTGATAGAATCTGCGTATACTCTGCTGCCACTCTGAGTCTGCCGTATCGGGCCAGTTATCTTTATCGAATCCAGGCGCATTTTCAAGGTACTGCTTGTCTGCATCAAGAATCAGACATTTTTCGGCTTCATCCAGGCTCAACGCATCCAAAGGCACCGCAAACAGCTTATTACCCATGCCCATTACCCCGCCATATGAGAGCACAGCGTATTCAACCTGTGCGTTTTCTGTATCTATCATAAGATCTTCAATTCTACCTAGATCCTCACCCCTGTGATTCGTTACCGTATCACCAATTATCGATGTCGCTGACAGTTGCATTCCGGCTTCCTCCTAATGCGCTGGTTGATGTTGGCCTTCAACTCGAACTGATGTTAATTCAATATAACCGAGTAACAGGTAAATCTAGTTTTGCTCATCATGTATGGCTTCCAGCATGTGCGGATCAACGCTGGCGGGCCAGTCGCTTTTATCAAATCCGCGAGCATCATCAAGATATTCCCTGCTGAGATTCAAAAAGAAACATTCATTTTCGATGTCCAGCTTTAAGCCACTGATCGGCACCGCAAAATACTTGTTGCCGATCCCCATGACACCACCGTAATCAAGCACAGCGTAGGCTACCCTTCCGCCACTGATGTTGATCATGAGGTCTTCGATTCTTCCAAGACTTTCACCTGAGTTACTCATGACTTTATTGCCAATAATTGCGGTTGCAGAGATGGTCACGGGACGAGCCGCCACGTTCTGCAGAGACTGTATTTTTGCTGACCACTGCGCTGATTGCGCTGCATAGTGCCGGGAATCAATTTTAAAGTGTGTCTCATCACTTTGGATATGCGTCCATGGGTGCTTTGCGATATTCACTGTTTTTCAATACAATCAAAAATTAGCCCAACCGTGCCGTGCTGTCAACCGTGCCTGAATTTAATTTTTCAATCCCTATACCACCATGCTGATTTTTACTATCTAGCCCGCATTTCTCACCACCCTACTGCTGCGACGGTCCCTTGCTACGCCCTGTGGGCATTTTATTCGGTCAGGGTCCTCGACATCATGTCAACGATGCCTGCGGGCCCTTGTGCCGGCACATATGCTGATAACATAATGCCGGCCTTGGGTCATAAAACCCATACAGGATGCATCCTTTAACCGTCTCGCTACGGAGTCCGGTGAGAAATGCGGGCTAATCCCCTGCTGACTCTTGTCTGCTGAGATTGGTTTCATGGGTGTAGCAAGCTCAATGCTCTTTGTGGTGTTATAAAAGCACCTGGTGATCACCTGGATACACAAGTACGGGGCACAGGCACGAAGCAGAATTCTAACAGTCTCTGCCGCTCTGCGCGCCAAACCTGAAGCTAATCCAGCCAGTAAATCGGCTTGATCATGTTGGCCCCGACACCCGAGGAGAGGAATGCATCAAATTAATTACTCAAATCTGTTGAATTATAAGAAAAAATCATTATAATTAGATTTGTGCAATGCACAAATTATTAATCTTAAATATCAGGAATAAATCCCATGAAAGATGATTTACTAAAAAATGTTGAAAAATTTAACGAGAATTCAGTCAAGTCACTGAACGAGCTATTCCAGCTAAATACTACTGTTTTAAACGATATTCTAAAACGTCAGGTGGAGTTAACAAATCTTTGTATTGAAGAAAATAAAAAGCATTCCGAGTTGTTAAAAAACGCGTCCAAGCCGGAAGAATTACTCGAAAAACAAACTTCTCTGGTCAGCGAATACGGCAATAAGCTCATTGAAATCACCAATGAGAATATCGCCCTGGCGCAACAAACCGGCGAAAAATATAAAAAATTGTTCGAGAAAAACCTTAAAGCGTAATCAGCAATTGGAATATCAAAAAAAGCCTGCAGTCAAAACTACGGGCTTTTTTATTATTAACGACGATATCGGGTTATACCTTTTTCCATAGAACGTGTCAGTTTATCTTCATGCTCGAGATATACCATATGCGATAACGCTTCCAGTATCGCAAATTTCATCTGGTTAATGTCAAGCTTGCGATTAAATAGAACCGGCAAAATATCGTAAACGCTGACGGATTTATCGCAGGCTTTATATAAATGATCAAGACG
>JAHEKD010000375.1 GCA_024638545.1 Gammaproteobacteria bacterium | reverse complement strand
ACAAGGGCCCGCAGGCATCGTTGACGCTATGTCGAGGACCCTGACCGAGTAAAATGCCCACAGGGCGTGGCAAGGGACCGTCGCAGTAGTAGGGTGGTGAGAAATGCGGGCTAGTACTGTCAGGGACTACAATACGCAAATAAGCGCAAAGATTACTGTTAGCATAACCCATCAGATGCCAGGCAAATTTATCAGCCTCGTCAATGTCCTGATAAAGACATTTTTGCTCAAGAATAAATACCTGTTGTCTTAAATAAAGAATATTGAAAAGTTCCATCGTTTCAAGGCTGGAGAAATGTTTGCACTGCCAATTTTCAAGCATCGATTACAGATATAAATTTTAACCCAATTTGCAAATATAGTATTTCCAAGTTGGCGTACTAACAAGTAAATTACACCAGATGATGGGTAATTTTATAAAAATAAGTATTCCTAATAGCTCCAAAATGTAATATGTTCAGTGATGCAGGAGGCAAGTAAGATGGACGTTGATAATTATTTTGATTTAGGGGTTCACTCAAGAAAAATAACCACGGATTCTGCTGAAGCCCAGGTCTGGTTTGACCGGGGCCTAAACTGGCTTTACGGATTTAATCAGGAGGAATCAGTCGTTTGTTTTAGGCATGCGGTGCAGGCCGATCCGGACTGTGCGATTGCTTATTGGGGTATAGCGTATGCCAGTGGCCCGTTTTATAACATGCCCTGGGAGATGTTCAGCGAGCATGAAGAAATTGAGATGCTTAACTACTGTCATCAACAGCTGCAATGTGCACTCGACAAGATTGCCAAAGCGTCTCCTGCTGAACAGGCGCTGATCTGTGCCTTGACAAAACGTTTTCAATCCCGAAACCCCAAATCATTGCAGACTTATAGCGGCTGGGATGACGAATTTGCGAACGCGATGCGAAAAGTTCATGAACAATTCCCTCACGATCTTGATGTAACGGCGCTTTTTGCAGAGGCGATGATGACACGCACGCCATGGAGATTGTGGGACCTGCATAACGGTCAGGTGATGCCGGGCGCAGATACGCGCGAAGTTATTGACGTACTCGAGAAAGCGATCGATTATATTAACCGCGATAAACTGCCCATACATCCAGGCATATTGCACTTACACATTCACGTTTGGGAAATGTCTTCCAAGCCTGAAAATGCCTTGTATTCGGCTGATGGTTTATGCGGGACTCAGCCAGATGGCGGTCATCTTAACCACATGCCATCTCATATTTATGCACTGTGTGGCAAGTACTCTGATGCGCTTGCAGTCAGTGAAAAAGCCATTATTGCCGATCGAAAATTTCTGGATTATGCAGGCCCTTTTTTATTTTACACAACGGCCATATGTCATGATTTGCATATGAAAATGCTGGCAGCAATGATGTGTGGCTTGTATCAACCAGCGATTGATGCAGCAGATGAGATTGCACGCATCCTGACTAGGGATGTGCTAAGCATCAATAAACCGTGTATGGCCATGACGCTGGAGGGTTATTATTCAATGAGGATGCATGTGTTGGTCAGATTCGGCATGTGGCAACAGATATTAGACGAACCTGTTCCAGCCGATACTGACTTATACTGTGTGACATGCGCCATGTATCACTATGCCAAAGCTATCGCACACGCATATTTTAAGAACTTTGATGCCGCACGGAAGTCATCAGACCAATTTGAGAAAACCTGCACGAAGATACCTGAGCATCGCTATTTTTTTAATAATTATGCAATTGATATTCTAAAGGTCGGCCGCGAAATGTTGACTGGTGAGCTTAATTATCACGTGGGGGATTATAATAGGGCTTTCAGGCACCTGCGTAAGGCTGTGAGGATTAATGACGATTTGAATTACAGTGAACCCTGGCCATGGATGCATCCTCCGAGGCACGCACTGGGTGCGTTACTGCTCGAGCAGGGCCACATAGACGAGGCCGAAAAAACCTATCGGGCTGACCTGGGCCTGGATGATGTTGTTATTCGCCCCGCACAACATCCGGATAATGTCTGGAGTCTTCACGGGTTTTATGAGTGCCTTATTAAATCTAAAAAATTCAGGGAAGCTAAAATGGTTAAACAGCGGCTTGATATTGCATTATCACGCGCTGATGTGGCTATAAATGCCTCATGCTGTTGCCGGGGTAGCCAAAAGGTTGCCTGAGAATGCCGTATAAAAAATTCAATGGAGTATATTCAAGTAGACGAAACCAGTGAACTCCCGGACATTTCCGGATTATCACCATTCAAAGCCGTTATTGCCATTGAAGATCGGCTGAGTATAAGCCGTCGAGATGTTATCTGTAACTGGCTGACTCAAATGGGCGTTCTGTATGTGATGATCTGCGGTGATGAGGTCGGGCTGTGGTCGGCATCGATTCGAAAGGCGAACATTGACCAGTACGACATCAATATCATGACGCCTGAACAATTCGTAATGATCACTGAGCATGAGAATGAACGTTTAAGAAGTGTATTCTGGCATGCAAAAAAGCATGCTAAACATACGCACGCGGACCTGGAAACATTAGTCGTAATTCATGTGTCCAATCAAAATCGGGCAATGGATTACATGTCTATCTTCAATAAGGCTTGAATTTTTAAAAAACTTTTTTCAAATCAAACAGGCGCAGATGCACCTATGGGGCCAAAGATCGCCCAGAGCATGATAATGTCAATTGATGAATTCGGGCAAGACAAAAATATTAGCGATTTTATACTTAAATCAATTTATGTATTTATTCCCCGATTAACAACCCCATTTCATCAGAATGGATGATTCACTCAGCATTGTTTTTACCCATCGCCTGAACCAGGCATGCAGAGAGCGCCAGCTAGTATTAGAGTCCAGGGGCATCAGTTCGCAAATCATAGCAACCGAGTATGGTTTTGCACTTGTCGTTGATTCGAGAGACCAGAATCAGGCGCAAATTGAGCTGATGTCTTATGTAGATGAAAATATCATCAACGCACCGCAGCCGACGGCCAATGAACCAGTGCCGCTGGACTTTTTACCTGCATTGCTGGGCTATGCCTGGGTGTTAATTACGGTGAGCATTGTTGCTGGATTCAGTCTATTCGCTGCAGACTGGTATGTACAGGGGCGAATTGACGCAGGTCAAATTTATAATGGACAATGGTGGCGACTGGTGACCGCACTAAGTTTACATGCTAATGGCCAACATCTGTTATCGAACATGGGTTTTGGTTTATTTTTTCTATACTACATCAGCCGCTACCTGGGCTATGGCCTGGCATCCATGGCAATGCTGGTCAGCGGTATTTGTGGAAACGCTATTAACGTGTATATGCATGGATCAACACATTACAGTATCGGCGCGTCAACGGCAGTTTTTGGTATTTTGGGTGTGCTATGCGCCTATGTCTGGAAACAACGATATTTTTCGCAGGCAACCTGGTCAAAACGCCTGGGACCCATATTCGGCGGTATCGTCTTGTTGGCCTTCACCGGTACCAGCGGTGAAAATACCGACATTGGTGCACATCTGTGGGGCTTTGTCAGCGGTCTCATAATCGGGTGGGTATGTGCCCAATTCAATGAAACTATTCCACGACACAAAAAGGTGCAAAGCGTTTATGCCATTACTACTTTAGGGCTTGTTGTATCATGCTGGCTAATTGCTATTCTGAGCGAATCCTGATCAGTTTGACTGATTAGCGCCATTTATGATGGCTGGTAGGAATTGCAAAAGGAAATCACAATCATTAAAAAATCGTCCCGGCTGCATAGCGGCTATCGGTGTTTACCCGCATTTCTCACCACCCTACTACTGCGACGGTCCCTTGCCACGCCCTGTGGGCATTTTACTCGGTCA
>JAHEKD010000374.1 GCA_024638545.1 Gammaproteobacteria bacterium | reverse complement strand
AACCAGCCATGTGTTATCAGCAAGCTTGGCAATAAAAACAGATATGATCGAGACCAGGCAGGAAAACAACGGTTTCACCCACAACCGTTCGCGCAATCGATTAATGAGAAATCTTACTTGTTTTATCATCATTTACTCTTTCCTTGGTGTCAGAAATCCCACTGCTGATCGTTAGCACTCGTGCATGTTATTGACGACTCAGGATACTCGATCAGAAAATTGTTACCATGATAAATATTACAATGTAAAGACTGAGAGGTGTTAGTGAGAAATAAACTGCCAACCGGCTCATCAGAAATGGGTGCCGGTTTGTTATCCCGACAAGTGAGACCGGGATTTTTTTATGTAATATTTACAACTGCATTGAAATCGTAATTCGTAATCATATACCATCGTTGCATCTGAAATTGCATGAAAATTGAGGATGATAAAAAAAGCAGCGCAACATAATTTATCCATCAAGGTTAATGTTTTCACTGGCTGCATTTGCGGATACGGCCGGAGAAGCGGTTAATCCGGTAAAAAAACAAAGTGGCCGAAGCCCTTGATATGCTCAAACAAGCGGCTGATGAAGTCAAGAAAGAAATTGAGGATGCAGGCGATGAGCAGAGAAATTCCCTGGTATATCTTGCATTCAGCGACAGGGTGATTGACGGCTCTCCTGAAAATTCAATCTCGGCAGTATCGGTAATGCCCTGGCCGGCAGGGGAAGCCGTACAGGTGAAAAAATAGGTTTTTTTAATCCGCTCCTATTCAGGCTTCCACCTCGCCATGCGTTGCCGAGTTCTTGTAAATAGTTCAAACATCCTCCGTCGGCAGCTTCACGGTATTACAATTAGCCAGCATGAATCAGGAATCGAGTTTGCCTGCCAAAATCGAAGATGTATCCAGCACGATCCAGGATACCTTGGTGACCATCTGGCGCAATTTGATGCACACGCGCCCTATCTTGTGGGTGCGATTATCAGGAATTAATTCTCAGACTTATCATCATCGGTGTATGGATTTTTGGTTTCCTGCTCGCCGCCATGATTGTTTTTCCGGGTTTTTCTCCCGCTGGGTGGACTTGGACTGATGTCGGTCGCAGTGGGTATTGCGTTTAAGGATATTTTTGAGATTTTTTTTGCGGGCATACTTTTGTTCTGGCGCAACCCCTTTGATAATGGTGATTTTATTGAATGTGAAGGCGTGGAGGGCCGTATTAAGCGTACTGAGATCAGGCTCACAAAAATCTGGAAAACGAATGGCGAACTGGTGGTTGTACCGAATTCATACTTATTCAAAAATCTGGCATATTAAATAACCCTATAAATTCTGAAGTCTTCAGGTAAACTTGAATAATTACCATAGATTTGTACTGCTGTTTGCATTGACTGTGAACAGCGGCCAGGGTTCCTGGGATGCTGAAAAATGAAACGCAGGTGAGAGTGAGCTGAAACAGCGGGCCAGGAAATTCCATTCTTATAAATGATACTGCAGTCGTGGTTGATTTATTACATATTAAACGAGACTTTCAGGCAGCATATTGCCATTGAACTCAAACAGAACAGCCATAAGATAGCTGATGAGTGACTGCAACGGCTAAAACTGCTACTCGATCAGATACGTGCTGGAAATTGCAGACAATGGTATAGCTATCGAGCAGGCAAAACTTAATTAAATATTTAAGATTATCAGATGAGTTCATGAAAATCACCCGTGCGCCAGGGATGTACCCCGCCTTGGCCAGGGTTTATATCTGGCACGGCAGGCAGTGGTCTATCTTGGCAGTTCGATTGAGGTAGGCTCAACGGTTAATAAAGGCACCCGGTTCCGGGTTAATATTCCCCGGACTGAGGCGTGAGTTTATTAAATAATCATGGTCTATGAAAGGCATCTGCATTTGATATTCAAGCTGTTAAACTTCCCGGTTAATCAACAAAAAATGAATGGACCTGTATTTGAATACTAATCCTAATCCTGTCGAGGAAATTCCCGCTGGCGAAAAAATGCAGTACTATCGTCACTCAATTGAATTTTCCACTGGCGTTCCATTTTCTGATAACAATTCGATTCATGTATTGCAGAACGGTGATGAAATATTTCCGGCAATGCTCGGTGCCATCCAAAGAGCGACAAGGACGGTTGATTTTTTAACGTATGTATACTGGAAGGGCGAGATTGCAGTTCAGTTTGCCAAACAGTTGGCCCACAAAGCCACAGAGGGCGTTACGGTGCGAGTGCTGCTTGATGCATTTGGCGCCAAGCTGGTGGAACCCGAACTGGTTGATCTTATGGAGAATGCGGGTGTGGAAGTGCGCTGGTTCAGACCACTGGCGACCTGGCGAATATGGCGAACAGATAAGCGCACGCATCGAAAAATTTTAATTTGTGACAATCATACAGGCTTTACAGGTGGCGTCGGAATTGCCGAGCAGTGGACGGGCGATGCCCGTAATGAAAATGAATGGCGCGATACACATGTTGTAATAAAAGGATCTGCATTACTTGGATTGCGGGCGGCCTTTCTTGATAACTGGAATGAGTCAGGCGACTGGCTTTATGAAGATTTTCCGTTAATCTCGTATCCCGAGGATCTGCACACGCCGATCCAGGTGTTAAGGGCATCAAATACCACTGGCTGGACTGATATTGCCGGACTGGTTAGAGCACTGATCGCAATCAGCAGGAACACTGTCCATATTGTAACGGCATACTTTGTGCCGGATGCGGTCCTGACGAACTTGCTCGTCGAAGCAAAAAAGCGCGGGGTTGAAATTAACCTGCTACTGCCAGGGAAACAGACCGATAGCCGGCTGTCACAGCTGGCAGGGCATCACTGTATCGAGGCTCTGCTTGCCGCCAACATCAATATCTGGCTCTACCAAAAAACATTATTGCACGCAAAAATTATACTTGTAGATGATTATGTCAGCTGTATAGGATCAGCAAATTTAAATCATCGGTCGATGGGTAAAGATGAAGAGTGTTGCGTGGTGAGCCTGTCTGAAGAAGTTACCGCGCAATTGATTTGCCGGTTCGAATATGATTGCAGGGATGCAGTCAAGTTGAACCATGCAGACTGGCTAAATCGTGGCAATTGGTTAAAATGCAAGGAAAGAGTTGCCAGGCTGTTTTCTGAACAACTGTAAATCAATGTCAGACACGTACAGCCACTTTTAAGATCATTTGCGTTGATAAGGCTAATCAATTCCTGATAACGACTAATAGACCCATGAGGAGTGCCTAATATTCCCAGGCCCGAGCCGGTATTGGCCACTGAAAATTAGCTGGCCAGTGTGCCGGTTATGGCTTTTAATTCTAAAAACTCCTGAAGTCCCCAGACACTTTTTTCACGGCCATTACCAGATTGTTTATAGCCGCCGAACGGTGTGTCTGTCGTACCGCCAACATAGTTTATGGCAACCTGACCTGCCCTTATCTCACGCGCGACTGTCTTGGCATGCTCAATGTCATCTGAAGCAACGTATCCGGCGAGTCCGTATTCAGTGTCATTCGCAATTGCTATTGCCTGTTGTTCCGAGTCATAACCCAAAATACAAACAACAGGTCCGAATATTTCTTCACGCGCAATCGTCATCTGGTTGTCAACATTTGCAAATACAGTAGGCTTTACGTAATAGCCCGTATCCAGGCCCTCGGGTTTAGCTGTACCGCCGGTCACCAGCGTTGCACCTTCATCTATACCCACCTGGATTAAAGCGGTTATCTTTTTGTACTGGGTTTCACTAACAACCGGTCCGATTTCGGTGTCCTCAGAATCCGGCCTGCCAATTTTTAGTTTGCTGACTGCCTGACGGGCCGCATCGATGGCAATGTCCATTTGATCTGCAGGAA
>JAHEKD010000373.1:1145-3842 GCA_024638545.1 Gammaproteobacteria bacterium | reverse complement strand
TCGGAAACCACTTTAATACTCGCTATCGACTCCAGCGAGGTGAAGCGTATTGCTGTTTGAATAAATCCGGTAGCCTCCATGTCGTACAGGCACTGGTGAACGTATGTCGAGGTTGGCACCTCGACTGTCATCAATGCACAACCGGGAAGAGGTTTGCAGCCATGATTCGATTTTTGAATGAGAACCGGATGAAACTTTCGACCGGATAGTTCATCCGTGATTTTATTGGCCCGCCACAAACTTCCGATACTGTGAGAGGGATGCCCGCAAACACCAACATTGATCCACAGCCCTGGGGTTTCTTTATTTGTACCGAGGCCGGCTAAATAAGCCGTTGCAGCTGCAGCGTTGATCTTACCCTGGCCACTGATGACTAATCGTGTTTTATTATTTCTAAAGACGTTAAAACCCGCGTGATGCCTGTCTTTACTCAGCCGGTAAAAGTCGATCAGCGGCCTGGCTTCGCGACTATGTGCAACAACAAAATTCAGGTCTATTCCTGCACCGCAACCCATAATGTCACCGTCAGTTTTGCGTCTGATTTTGATTCTGGCTGCAGGTGCTCAATCGAAACCATATTCAAGCCTGCATTCTCGCACCAGTGCGTCATTTCATGATCTGAAAAACCGAGACGCCTGTGCGCATGCTCCTCACGCAGCAGTTCAATTTCATGCGGTGCGAAATCAACAACCAGCAGACGCCCGCCCGACTTCAGCAGACGAGCGCATTCTGCAATAACCATCTGCGGATCATTCAGGAAGTGCAGAACATGATGTACAGTAATCAAATCAACCGAATCAGACGGCAGGGAAACATTATGTATATCGCCTTGCCTGACCTGGCAATGTGTAAGCTGGTTCTCTTCAAGTTTAGCTCGCGCAATGGCTAACATGTCCCGATTATTATCAATACCCATTCCCTTTTCAACCACCTCGCCAAAGACTTCCAGCATTCTTCCTGTGCCGGTACCCATGTCAAGCAACTCTGTCACCTTAACATCTGCTAAAGCAGACAGCATCGCCTGCTCAACTTTTTTCTCTGATACATACAGGTTTCTGAGCTTATCCCACTGTTTTGCGTTTTTATAAAAGTAACTCTCTGCCTGCTGTGTGTGCTCAGTCCTGATTGTCGCCAGCCGGCCCAAATCACGTTGTAAAACCAGGTCATCATTAGGCATTAATGCAATCAACGCGTTGCATAAATCGCGCCCGGGTGCTTTATCGGTAACACGATAAAATACCCAGGCACCCTCCTGAACCCTGTCTAAAATTCCTGCATCACACATCAGTTTCAGGTGGCGACTGACCCGGGGCTGGCTTTGATCGAGAATATAGGTTATCTCGCTCACGGTCAGTTCGTTGCGAATCAATATCGTCAGCAACCTCAACCGCGTATGTTCGGCAACAGCTTTAAGTCCTGCTAAAAGTTTTTCCATTGTTAATAACTTTACAACAACATCGCCGAATTATAACGGATGTGTTTATATAAACTCTATTTATGACATAATTTCAGCGTGTTGCCTATTACCAATCACATTCTTGAAGCGCTGGTGCCAGTCATCGCACTGGTTGTCGCCGGCTATATATTCAGAAAATCGCAGTTTCTTCCGGATTCTTTCTGGGAAAGCGCAGAAACATTGACATTTTATGTGCTGTTTCCCTCATTGATCCTTTTTCGATTACTCAAAGCCGATTTTTCACAGATTGATGTTGCGCCACTAATCATCACCTGCCTGTTATTTTTTGCCTTGATCACCGCGATCAGCTGGTTTTGTGATTACCGGCTGATGAGGCTTGAACACCATACATGGACCTCTTTCTTACAGGGCAGTATCCGCTACAACACCTTTATTGCACTGGCGCTCGCCGATAAATTATTTGGTCCCGAACTGTTTACAGTTTCTGCCCTGCTGGTCGGCGTCTTCATTACGGTTGTAAATTTAATTACGGTCATCGCATTCAGCCTGACGGGAACCCCGTCAGCCCTGAAACTAGTTGCAGGGGTATTAAAAAATCCGCTTATTATTGCCTGCCTGCTCGGCATCAGCGTGAATTTGTCTCGTCTGGCAATTCCCGAATTTGCAAATGAAACGCTGTCAGTATTTGGACGGGCTGCGTTACCGCTTGCGCTTCTGGCCGTGGGTGCGGGGCTGAGAATCAAATCGCTGCAATCAATTAAGCCTGAAATTATCGCGCCGTCAGTCATCAAACTCATCATCGCACCGGCAGTGATGATGTTATTGACATGGCTTTTAATTCAAGATCGGCCTATCAGTAATATGTTGGTTCTGTTTGCCAGCCTGCCAACGGCCTCTGCCGCCTACATCATGGCCAGAAAAATGGGTGGCAATGCTGAGCTTATGGCGTCAATTATTACATTTCAAACTATTGTATCTGTGCTCACAGTCACTGCGGTTTTGTTAATCATTCTTTAACAAGGCTTTATCAGTCCACTCTGTTATCGGCTCAACATTTGGCATAATTAATTTTCAAGCTCATACACCACCGTGACAGTTGCTGAAAGCTCCTGCTCGCCTTTCATCACCGGAACGGAACCTGCATCCATCATTTTCGCCTGCGCCATTTCGGCGCGGCGAAACACCGGCGTGGGCAAGTTTGCACCAGTTTCGCTTATACTGACGACTTCGCCGACCTCCGCATCAACAGCAGTTGCATAGAGCCGGGCCTTCTTCATGGC
>JAHEKD010000373.1:0-1135 GCA_024638545.1 Gammaproteobacteria bacterium | reverse complement strand
CGTTCATGCTGTCAAATATGCAAAGCAGTTTGTGGAAGATGTAGAATTCTACGCTGAAGATGCCGGCAGGACCGATAATGATTTTTTAGCCCGGATTGAATTCCGGACACCTGATTACTGCCCGCGTTGACGATATCATCAAGCAGTTCGCCAAGCTGGTCGAGTTCCGTCAGTTTTGCCGTAATCGAGTTACTCACCTGGTAGCCGCTTAATTTTGGCGGATTGGAATTAGCCCCGTAATCATAAATTGGGTGGATGTTAAATCCTGCCGTTTGTATATTTTTTTCTTCAATATCTGCATCTTTGAAAACATCAAGCATTTCCTGCATTAGTTTATTATTCTCAGCAAGCGCCTGTTCTGCTGTTGAAGCCTGTGTATTCACACCGCTGGTTATCCAGGCCGTGTCGGGAACGGCAGAGACCTTGCCAACACCGGTCACCGTAATAAAGCGATTGACTGACTCAGCCATGGCCGCAGTGCTTGCAGTAATAATTATTATTCCAAGCAGGCCGATACGTTTTAGTTTGTGGATGGAAGATAAAGACATGTTAGCTCCTGGTTTTTTTTCATTCTGCCATGTGATCATTAACTACCGGTTAACAAAACTTCTCTTTATTTCATTTTAATGTTGCTATATTTACAGCTCACATCCCTTACAAGGAGTAATGATGAGTAAACAGATCAACTATACCCCGCTGGCGTCTGATAAAGTTCCACGGTTTGCCGATATCGCCACTTTTATGCGCCTGCCACATGTCACCGTTGATGACGCCAATGACATAGGTATTGGCTTTACGGGTATCCCCTGGGATTCCGGCACGACCAACCGCCCGGGCGCGCGGCACGGACCTCGACAGGTCAGGGATATGTCGGCACTGATGCGCCGTTACCATCCTGTGCTTGATATAAGTCCTTATGAGCTGGCTAACTGCGCTGACCTTGGCGATTCGCCGGTTAATCCTGTAAATATTGCGGATGCACTGGCTGCAATTGAGGCTTACTATGACAAAATAGTCGGCAAAAAAATCATCCCCTTATCCTGTGGGGGTGACCATTTAACCACCCTGCCCATATTACGCGCGATGGCAAAACGTCATGGCACAATGGGATTAATACAGTTTGATGCGCATACGG
>JAHEKD010000372.1 GCA_024638545.1 Gammaproteobacteria bacterium | reverse complement strand
GAATATGAGGCCGGGCAATCGCGCAATCAGATAAGTATGATCTGGTCTGTTTCGGGCATAATCATCAATTCGAAATTTCAAGGGTGGGTGAGACCATGCTAATAAACCCGGGTGAAATAATGGGGGAGCTTAGTGGCGAGTCCACATGTGTTATTTACGATACTGATTCGCATACTGCCAGGAAGGTTAATTTGAAATAATCAAGCCACGACGGCTTAAGGAATTGGACGTTACAATGCTTTGCATCCATACCGTTTATATACGAAAATATACGCACTCAATACGATTGTGAAGCTGTATACGCCAACAGCACTATAGCCAGCAGGTTTCAACTTTACAACCCGGATATCAGGTAAATCGCCGAATAATCTTAGCCAAGGGAGAGAAGAGTTCTGTGCTTAATCATCGCCATAAATACAGGTATGTCAAATTTCTGATTCTTATATTAACTTTCAGCAATATCCTTCTTGCAGACAAAAACCTGCCGGTTGTTCGAGTTGGTGTGCTGAATTTCGGAACCGTGAACTGGGAACTGGAACTCATCAAGCGTCAGCAGCTTGATAGGTTGAATAGTATTAATATCGAAGTTGTACCGCTTGGTTCAAAAAATGCGACACATGTTGCATTGCAGGGGAAAGCTGTCGATATTATCGTGACAGACTGGGTGTGGGTATCGAGACAACGCTTTGCGAAAAGAGATTACACCTTTGTTCCTTATTCGACTGCCTCAGGCAGTGTAATGATAAAAAATGAGTCAGATATCGCCTCACTGGCTGATTTGGAAAATCTACGCTTTGGCGTCGCTGGTGGGCCGGTTGATAAAAGCTGGATACTGTTATCTGCCTATATACGAATGCAGCTCGACCGGGACTTGTCAGACATGGTCACGCCAAGCTTTGCTGCTCCACCTTTGCTTAATGAGCTTTTTATTCGTGGCGAATTAGATGCAGTGCTGAATTTTTGGCACTATGCAGCCAGATTGGAGGCGTTAGGTAACAAGACGCTAGTCAGCATAAATGAAATTCTGCCTGCATTGGGCGTTGACAGGCCGTTACCAATGATAGGCTGGGTTTTCAGTGAAAAATGGGCACAGCAGAATCCTGAGCTGGTGAATCACTTTATCCTGACTTCATCTGACGCAAAGCAGCTTTTGGCAAATAGTGATGAACCATGGAATGAGATTAGAACGAGCATGAAAGCCGAAAGTGAGGAAATTTTCAGATCGCTGATCAAGGCATTCAGAACGGGTATACCCCGCTGTTTTAGTCAACGCGATGTTGAATCCATAGATCAAGCCTACGCTATTTTGGCAAAATATGGTGGTGAACCCCTGATAGGTGAGGCAGATCAGCTGGCACCTGGAACCCTCTGGCAGGAAAGTGTTCAGGAAAATTGCGATTAAATGATAACGATGCGCACACCATCTTTTTTGAGGATGATGTCCGTGATTGTCATTATCGCGGTATGGCAGGGGGCAGCATTTATATCCGGTAACGATTTATTGCCAGGACCTGCACAGGTTTTGTCAAGAATATGGACCGTGCTGTATGACGGTACGCTAGTGGTTAACCTGGCCATTACGCTGCGCAGAGTTATATTAAGCTTTCTCATCGCCATGATGATTGGCGCCGCGGTAGGTATGGTCATGGGCAGCAGGGAAAAATATGATGCATTTTTAGACGGTGTGTTAATTCTGGGTTTGAATATCCCCGCGCTGGTTGTCATTATTCTTTGCTATATCTGGTTTGGCTTGACCGAGATTGCTGCCGTCGTGGCTGTTGCAGTCAATAAAATTCCAATGGTTATCGTTACCGTGAGGGAAGGCGCGAGGTCTATTGACAGGGAATTGATGAGTGTTGCACGCGTGTACAAGATCTCACGAACCGATACATTCTTAAAGGTTTATATGCCGCAATTGTATCCCTATTTGCTGGTGGCGGCACGAAATGGATTGGCCCTGATCTGGAAGATCGTATTAGTAGTAGAGTTGCTGGGTCGAAGTGATGGAGTGGGCTTTCAACTCGGCACCTACTTTCAATTCTTTGATATAGAGGGGATTCTGGCCTACACATTTGCATTCATATTTGTCATTTTATTTTTTGAGGGGCTCATCATGAGACCGCTTGAGCAATATCTGGCAAGGTGGCGTCAATGAATCGAATCGAGATCGACATCGATAACAAAACCTTTCCACATAAACTCTGCGTGCTTGAAAATTTCAGCTTCAACGTCTGTGCAGGTGAGTTTGTTGCGATTGTCGGACCCTCCGGTGCGGGTAAAACGACGCTCCTGAATATCATCGCCGGCATTGATAGTGACTATAAAGGTGTGGTCACTACATCTTCCGGCCTGCTGCATGACCAAGCAGATCTGAATATAGGTTTCATGTTTCAGCAAGCCAGACTGATGCCCTGGCTGACTGTGCTGGAAAATATCATGTTAGTGATAAAACGCAATGCAAAAGCCGGTGTCAGGCCGCAGGAGTTGCTGAATAAGCAAGAAAAGGCAGTGCGAATGATCGAGAAGGTGGGGCTCGAGGGGTTTGAGAACAGATACCCGCACCAGCTCTCCGGCGGCATGCAAAAAAAGGTTGCGCTGGCGAGAGCCTTTGCGCTTGATCCACAGCTGCTGTTACTCGATGAACCTTTCCAATCGCTCGACAGCCCGACGGCAAACAAGTTTCGCGATCAGTTGATACGCATGTGGAACAGCCAGAAGCAGACAGTAATATTTGTTACACACGATCTGCGTGAGGCAATTACCATGTCAGACAGAATTCTGTTTTTATCGCAGCGGCCGTCCAGTATTTTGCTTGAACACCGTGTTAATCTTAACAGGCCAAGAACAATTAATTCTGAGTCAGTTACAAAAATGCATCAATCAATACTGCTGGACTATCCTGACATTCTTGCAGGCAAACTGTAGTTGATGAAGCGGTAATATCTTTTCGTTTAAATTCCGGTTTCAGATCCCGGTGATTGTAATCGGCGTGATGTAATGGTAGCTTTAAGTCTGTCGTTACTGAGCAAGAAGTAACCCAAAACGATTTAAAACCAGACAAAATTGATATTAAACTGATGAAACCATTTTCCATAGCGGGTATTCAAACTTACATTGGAACCGGCGATAATACAAAGGTAATCTGTTCCCGAATTGACCTGACCATGCATATCTATCCATGGGTGGAGATGATTGTCCTGAGTGAACTGGCAATGTTCGGCCCGGTAATAACTAATTCACAAACCCTGCCTTGCCCTGCTGAGGAGGCTTACCAGGCAATCGCGGAAAAACATGGAATATGGTTAATTCCCGGCTCACTTTTTGAAAGAGCGGACGGCGCAATTTACAATACCATACCGGTGATTAACCCGTCCGGAGAAATAGTCAGTCGATACCGCAAGATGTTTCCATTTGCTCCCTATGAGCAGGGCGTTAAATCCGGCAGCGAATTTTGCCTGTTCGATGTTGAAGAGACAGGCCGTTTTGCAGTGACTAATTGCTACGATATCTGGTTTCCTGAGACAACACGTACACTGACAACCCTGGGCGCCGAAGTATTGCTGCACCCGGTTCTGACGACCATGATCGATCGTGATGTCGACTTGAATATCGCCAAGGCCAGCGCTGCTATTTTCCAGTGCTACGTCTTTGACATCAATGGTCTGGGTGCAGGGGGAAACGGCCAGTCGTGTGTGGTCGGGCCGGATGGCAGGGTATTGTTTGAAGCCGGACTTGTTCGCGCTGCACGAGCAGGCCTGGCAGGTGAGCGGGCTGGCAGTCTTCGTGTGCTTCCTGTTCCTCAATGCCGGGCTGATGGCGTTCTGCATCTGGCTGGTGAGAAGACACGCG
>JAHEKD010000371.1 GCA_024638545.1 Gammaproteobacteria bacterium | reverse complement strand
TTTAAGATTGATTCTCAACTATTTAAGCTAATACAAATAATAATACACCGTTTATACTTTAAAACCCATTGAGTTTAATTTAGAGCGTAATGAAGAGGATAAACTTGTATAAATTGCAGAACGTTTTATTTACTCTGTGTTTAGCGATATCCAATGCTGCAGCGCTGGGTGCAGAATCAGGCTCGCCTGAATCCATCATCACCGATGAGCTTGTGTGGATCAGTCCGCCAGCCGTTACGGGTTTACAATATACCTGGATTCACGGCAATGAAACAGACACCGGACTATACGTTATTAGAGTCAGGCTGGATTCAGGTGCAAGAATTCCCCCGCACAGTCACCCCGATAAACGCTTAAGTACAGTTTTGTCAGGAACCTTGTACGTCGGATTTGCAGAGGTATTCGATCAAAACAAGCTGATCGCCGTCAAGGCGGGTGACGCCTATGTTGCACCTGCAAAAATACCCCATTATATTTGGGCCAAAGACGGCCCGACTGAATACCAGGAGTCAGGATGGGGGCCGACAGCGACGATTATGATTAAAAGATAATACCTGACCAGATATATATAAAGTCCATTAACTAATAATTATCTACCGTACATACATAACTCTCGTGCCTTCAACTAAATGAAGCCAACGAGGAAAATCAATATACGTAATCATTATTTACCATGATCATGCACTTGACGCTGCAGTATATTTTACCGCTGATAGTGGCAGCGCTGTTTTTTCGTGACAGGTTGAAGACCGCTTATTTAATAATTATTACAGCCATGCCGGTTGATCTGGATCATATCCTGGCAATCCCCTGTTTGTGCCCGTAATTTACGCGCAGCAGTGCAATCGGGTGCTGCTGGATGCCGCTCAGTCAGTTTTCGTCGCTATGCTGGATGAAGAAGTGCGGTTTCAGATATAGATTTTGTAGAGGTTGCCGACAGCGGCCTGTCGACAAACAGCCCGGGAGCGGACGCTTTAATAAGAGTAGGCGCACATACATTTGACGGACCCAGCGGTACGCTGGGCCATGCGTGGGCACCGCTTATTCAAAGCCAGCATTACCTGTTCGCGGATGCGGGTGATTTACATTTTGATATCGCTGAAAACTGGACATGTGATATTTCCGGCATCGATATCGGTGTTGTGGCTTTGCACGAGATTGGGCATTCAATTGGACTGGCGCATTCAACCATATTAGATGCAATCATGTACCCCTGCTATAACCCCGGTCTGCGAACCGTAGCTGTATTTATTACGCAAAAACGGACGGTTATCTCCAGGAAGTCTTTGCCTCGGTGATGGCGGCTAATGCCAGCGGCGGCACCATGGACTTTTTTGTTGCCGGATGCAAGGGCGGCAGCAATAATAGTACCTATCCTCACGGCCGCGGTTTTAAGGCCGATTAACATCCGGTCAACATTCAGTCTTGAATGATGCGTTCATCAAAATCTGGAAAGGACGTTCAAAATATTTGTCGCGTTCAGCAAACTGTTAGCTAAAATTCAAAATTAATTCATTGTCACCTGAGTAGACTACTGTGTCAGCTGATCATCAGAAATCAGCCATAAGCGTTTTTAAGATAGAGCAGAAAATGATAACCAAGAGGTGAATAAAATGTTCAGACGAAATTTAATTGCCATTGTAACAGCGATGACAATAACGGCGGCACCGTTATACGCCCAGGGCTGGCCACAACTCACAAAAGAAAATGTAGGTAAGGGTGTGGGCGCGGTAGCCGGTGCCTTACTGGGTTCACAAATAGGCGGTGGGCGCGGGCAACTCGCTGCTGTTGCAGCAGGCACGCTGGCTGGCTACTGGGTCGGAGGCAATGTAGGGCGGTATTTAAGCCAGGCAGATCGTGCCGGTATTTCACAGGCAACAAACCAGGCAATTTACAGCGGTCAGCCCGTAAGCTGGAGCAATCCGGATACCGGTGCGCAAACCAGGGTAAGCGTGCGCGATGTTTCCGGCCATTCTTCTAACTGGAATTTAAAACCGGCACTAGTACAACTGCCGCCGGTTGAGCTGATCAATGCTTTCTTTTCACCCTCGGCCAATATTAACGTAAGGGGAGGGCCTGGGACAGACTATGCAGTTGTCCATAGAATTGCAGCCGGCAATCCAGTGCCGGTGATCGGCAAGGTATTAAATAATGACTGGTATCTGATTGCAGAAAATGGCAGTGCCGCAGGGTTTGTATATTCGCCTTTGATGAAGCTGGCCCGAAATCTGTCATATACAGACAACGCGATCCGGCATGCATCAGCAGGTCACCAGGTCGGCAGGTATGTAGCACAAAATAATACCTGCAGAGTAATTACTCAAAATGTCAGGTTGCAAAACGGTCAATCCGACACCACAGAATTCAGAGCCTGTCAGCAGGCTGATGGCAACTGGGTTAAAGCATGATGAGCAATCCCGTTAGCAAGTTCCTTTGGGCCGCGATTATTATTTATTTACTGACAATCTCCGCGGTATGGGCGGATCGCATTTTAGTTGATGATCCACAGCAAACCGTCGCCGTCAGCAATAATCTTTCATGTTACCGGCCAGTCGATATTACGATCGATACAGTTAATCCCGGTCTCTACGACAATCATTCAGCACAGCTGCAAAAACTGGGCGATAGCGTAAAGGCAATGCTCACCTATGAATGTCCCGGTCTTGATTCAATCAGAATTACAGGTTTGATCCGCGGACTGGATGAAATTGTCTACCAGGGCGAGATGTTAAAAAACAACGGCTGGCTGGTTCAGCCGCTGATTGCCACTGCACAGGAATACGGAGCAATTCAAAATCCTGTCACAAAGACCCCTGAGGACGGTATTTCAAAGCGTTACGATGATGAATTAAAGCAGGGCCTGCTGGAAGTCACTGGTTTACAGCTGGGTATGACAGTGGAGCAGGTCACTGATCTTGTTTACAGCACATTTGGCATTGCGCCGCAATACGATGCCCAAAAAGGTCTCCTGACAATGAATTCCGGGAATTGCCCTGAGCACCCAGGCTCTGCCAGCAGTGAGTATGAAACCGGCGCGGAACTTAAATGCCTTCAAGCCTGGTTTAGTGATAACCGGGTTGCCCGGCTGCAGCGACTGAATCTTTACCAGGTTGTCAGCGGACAGGTCCGACAGGTCAACACGCTCATGACAAAAAAATACGGTAGCCCGATAGAAACGATCAACTCCGCAGATAATAGCCAAACCCAGATGGTTTGGCGCGCGATCAATACAGACCGGGAGGATCAATCAGTCATTCAGGAAATCGATGCACTTATTAAGAACGTTGATAATAATCTTGTGTCTACCAATGTGTCCCTGTACAGCACACAAACGGCCAATGACGATAGCGAGAGCTACGCGGATCTTGACCTTAAGCTTTAAGTGTGGGTAATGTATTCCTCGGCGTGAAACGAAAATTCCAACATATTGCTGGAATTAAAATTTTCAATTCTACACCCGACACTTCACCTGGCTGCGGGAAAAGTTCACAAAAACAGATGCCCATTGCGTGGTATTATGGCTGTCAAAATGAGATTCCGGGTAAAGTCTAATGCATATAACAGCGGTTCTATCAGCCAGCATATTTTTTGTTGCAGCATTCGCTCATGCTGCAGACAGCGTACCAATTACACCAGGATTATGGGAGATTAACAGCACCTCAACCAACCCTTTTTCAGGTTCAAAAAGCCATTCCAGACGCGAATGCATGACTGAAGATGCGTTTGATCCCAGGGCGATGATGGAGGATATGCCGCGTGAGGCTTGCGACATGAATACCAGCGTTTCGGGTAACACCATCACCTATGACATGAATTGTTCAGTGCAGGGTCAGCAAATGACGGGTAACG
>JAHEKD010000370.1 GCA_024638545.1 Gammaproteobacteria bacterium | reverse complement strand
TTGGCAATGCTTCGAAATGCAATTAGACGAAAAAATATACCCGCCATATTATGTTAATTTTTCATTATTCTACCCGAACGATGTATTCCTTTTTTTCATTAGTTTCGAGATTAAACTGCGAACGGTTAGTATAGTTAATATGTTTTCCATAGGTATGTAGCGACAGAGTTATGCGATCGGTTTCATTAACCACCGCATGGATTCCGCCAGTTTTTATAGCGACTACATCCCCTGCATCGGCTTTAAAATCTTTCTTGACCCCCAGCTCTGCGTGGTCTGGCCGACTGCCATCATCCAGTCTCTTGTATCGAATGTTTCGCTCCGTACCCTCCACTCCCGCAACCACGGCCCAGGTTCCATGGTCGTGCGGAGGAGTGCCCCGACCTGGCAACCAGTTAACGATCAAAACGGCCAGGGTATGGTCCGGTTCTTCGTGCAGCAGATGCACGCCAAATCCCTGTTCCTCGTCGGTTTCATAATATTTCTGTTGGAGCCACGACTTGTCAGCGACTAGACGCTCAGCCAGTGGACCAACCCGACCGATAATTTCTTTCTCATCCGCGGTTTCCCCAGTGATCTCTTTCAAGTCATTGACATACTGTTGAAGTGAGTAAGTGTCTGTCATTTTGATTGTCCTCCTCTCCCTTGCCGGGAGAATGGTTCTGTCATCGATCCTTGAAAGGATCACACAGTATTGTGAGCGCAGTACATAGTTCGCCCGAATATTACGAAAGCCCCGCTTCGGAGCAAAGCCCAGAGCTCGGGCAAATTTACTGAATGTCCAACTCCCAGAGGGTTAAGTGGGTCTAACTTCGAGGATCTTTATTCATACATAATTTCAAAATTATATGTTTTGTGATTTTTCCATTTCTTCTAAACATTTCATATGGGCAATTCGATTTTCACAGGAAATCCATTTGTCATTGCTGCATTCTGTTTTTCGACAAATTTCACATTCGCCGAGCTCATCGGGAACATCTTGAATAATTTCATTTTTGATGTTCTTTAAGATAGTTTTTAGCTTATATATTTTTGGGTTATTCATAACCGGGCCTTATTTTGAAAGTGACACCCTCACGATCATAACATTACCGATCCACGCCTGATGCCTTTGACCTCGCTAACCTGGGTCGGTTACTGTTCTATGTGGCGCCATTATTAGACCTCAAGGCTTTTTAAGCCGTTTCGACTAGATTCTTATACTTCTGCTTTTCCGTATTTATTCCATAATGGCCTGCTCCAATTTTGACCCTGCAGGATCAGAGTCGGATTTTTACAGATAATAAGCCTGTTAATAATCGCGCTCGAGTCATTGCCACATATGAACCTGTCATGGCATGCTGTGCGTCAAGTCATGCACATCGCACCCCGTCATGAATGTAGATCTTAATAAATACCCTTTGGATCAGGAGATGCTGGCTTTCCTTGAAAAGAGCGAGCAAATCTATCCGCCCAGTAATGGTGCACTAGCTGTCGAGGAGAATCGCCGCCTTTATCTCAAGTTGTGCGAATCCTTTCAGGCGCCGATCCCTGACGGAATAGTCATCACTGATCATGAAATTCCCGGCAGGCATGGCCCAGTGCCTATTCGCATTTACGAACACCAGGACCACCGATCAGCGGTCACCGTGCTTTATCTTCATGGCGGTGGATTTGTGGTAGGTAATCTAGACACTCACAATTCAATCTGCGCAGAGCTTTCGGCACGATGTGGCCACCGACTGGTTGCGGTGGACTACCGTCTGGCACCGGAGCATGTGCACCCGGTACAGTTTGAAGATGCGCTGGACGTTTATCTGGCAATCGATCAGGGTCACACCGTCCTGGTGGGCGATTCAGCAGGTGCTAACCTGGCCGCTGCCATCTGCGTAGCGCAACACGGTAGTGATCGTCGGCCTGCGGGACAGGTACTCATTTATCCCTGGCTCGGCGGAGAGCTGTATGACCTCGAATCCTATGTCAGCAACGCCGACGCGCCCGGCCTTACCGCCAAGGATATTGAAGACTACCGTCAACTTCGTAGTGACGGAGAACCACACTGGCATGATCCGATCTATTACCCGCTTGCACTGAAAGAGTATGCAGACCTTCCACCGTGTATTGCTTTCGCCGCCGAATTCGATCCGATTCGTGATGATGCAGTCGAGTGGATCAACAGACTTAAACGTGCTGGTGTAGACGCGACCTGTCACTATGAACCTGGATTGATTCATAGTTATCTCAGAGCACGTCATTGCAGCGAGAAGGCAAGTGCCAGTTTCGGTCGAATCTGTGAAGCGGTTGCAGATCTCGGAGAGCTTCGTTGAAGCGCGAAAGCTGTTTGACTAAGATCAGGCATGCGAACTGCTGCTGAGCGCGCAACCACACTTATCCAAAGATGCTTCGCAGAATCTCAGAGCTGACTTTGGCCAAATTTTGCGGAATCTATTCCGGCATTGTATTTGGTATCTACTGGATCCCGCTTAGACATCTCGAAAGCGCCGGTTTCCCAGGGATTTGGGCCACGTCGATATTTAACCTGATCGCCACTATACTGATTGTGCCGGTCATGATTTTTAACTGGAGGCGGTTTGTCCCGGGTCGACCGCGCTTTCACTTTATCTGCTTCGGCACTGGTCTAGGTTACGCCCTGTATGCCTCGGCATTCCTATACACGGATGTCATCTCTGTGATCGTATTGTTTTACTTGATGCCGATCTGGGGATTTGTTCTGGCAAGGCTGGTGATTGGCGATGCCATAACACCGGTGCGTTGGAGCTCGATGGTTATTGCTCTACTGGGACTATGGGTTATTCTGGGTCAGGGTACTGAAGTTCCGATACCGAATAACGTCGGCGACTGGATGGCTTTGGTTGCGGGGTTATTATGGGCCGGGCTGTCGTTAATGTTATTGACTGATGACCCCGAGCAGCCGATCAACTATGCCGTCGGTTTTATCGGCTGGGGATGTATCATTTCGCTGATATGTGCATGGTTAGCCACACATTATGGATTTGAACAAGCGCCCCAGTGGTCAGGTTTGAAGGGTGAGCTTATGTGGTTACTGCCATTTGCAGTGTTAATCATAATTCCGGCAGCGGTAGCTACTATTTATGGCCCCACAAAATTGAATCCGGGCATCGTCGGACTGTTGTTCATGACTGAAATCAGCGTCGGCACCGTCACTGCTGCGATCTGGGCCGGGGAACCATTCGGCACACCACAATTAATCGGCGTGCTTCTTATCACACTTGCCGGCGTGCTCGAAACCGCATGGGTCTATCTGCGCCGAAGGCCCGCAGCACAAACAAGCTAGGGCGGTTAACTTTGTTCGGCCGATACAAATCCCTGCTACTACCAGATCAGCTTCCTGATCGAGCTGTGGTTGGACTGGCGCTGACCCCGGTATTGATTGCGGTGGTCCTGTTGTTGCTTGATCGTTATGGTATCCAACGTGCTTTTTACCAACATTTTTCTGAGCTGGATTTGTATCGCGCTATGGGTGACCGAGGTCAATCTTTTACGGCTCAACTGCATTTTTCCGCCTCCTGCCTGACGTTATTCGTATTGGTACCGCTATTGTTTCATCTGGCTTTTCCGGTAGATAACATTCACGCTTACGGCCTTTCTTTACGTGCCGCGATTACGCACTTTCCACTCTACGGAATCATGCTTCTTATCATGCTGCCGGTTCTGTGGTTCGTTTCAGCCACGGAAGGATTCAAGCAGTTTTACCCGATGTACAAACCGGCAGCAATAGAGGATTGGCTGTTGTATGAACTTGTGTACATGCTGCAATTTTTTGCGATTGAATTTTTCTTCAGAGGCTTTTGCTTATTTCGACTGGAGCGAATCGCCGGCCTCTATGCGATT
>JAHEKD010000369.1 GCA_024638545.1 Gammaproteobacteria bacterium | reverse complement strand
ACCTAAAAAGCAAAAATCCACAGCTGCAGAAGTCAAGATTTTTTAATCTATGGAATATTGAACTGAAAATAGTGCGTTTTTGTAAAATAGTTTAGCATACTCATTCAAGTAAACATAAAAACGGTTCCGGCGGAGATTTCAGTGAAAGTTTTTTTACTTACGCGCGAGTGGGAGCAGGCCGCTGATGGTATAACCCTGGTTTTATGGGGCACTGCAGGTCAGCAGTCGGTAAAAATAACCATTACAGGTCAACACTCCGTTTGCTTTATTCATAGCGACCAAAAGCTGGATAATGATTTAGTCGAGCTGGCTTTCGCCAGAAAAAAACTTAATTTAACCACGTTGGAGGGTACCAGTATTGATGGTCTTTATTTTAAACATCAATATAAGCTACGCAGGTTCGTGAAAATTGCCCACCAAAGACGCATCCCCGTCTATGAGTCGGACATCAAGCCCACAGACCGGTTTTTAATGGAGCGGTTTATAACCGGTTCATGTGAGATTGTCGGCGAGACCTGCTCGAAGGAAGATCATTACCTGCATTTTATTAATCCAAAATTACATGCCCTGCGTTACAAACCGCAAATCAAGTGGTTATCAATCGATATAGAAACTGATTTAAGTGCCGTTGAGCTATATTCCATCGCCGTACATGGTGAAAACAGTAACCACGTTTTTATGCGCTCAGACCAAACGCACCACGTTGATCAGCCTGAGTTTGAGTGCTCACTGTACACTGACGAGAGGCAGTTGCTGTTGGCGTTTATGAAATGGATTGAGCGTTACGATCCCGACTTGATCATCGGTTGGAATGTTGTGGGGTTTGATCTAATCGTGCTTGAGAAAAAATGCCGGCAGCTCGGACTCAAGCTGAATCTTGGCCGTGAAAATAGCGAGGCCAGAATTTTTAAATCAAGGCAGGCTGGCGAGATGAATATAGCGCATCTGTCAGGTCGGGTGGTTATTGACGGTATTGAAATGCTCAGGGCCGCATTCTGGTCTTTTGAAAGCTTCGCGCTGGATTCTGTCGCCCGGGAGTTGCTCGGTAAAAATAAATTAATAACGACAACTGATAAACCCGCTGAGATATCCAGGCTTTTCAAATACGATAAGCAACAGCTGGCGCGATATAATCTTGAAGACTGTGTGCTGGTGGCACAAATTTTTGAAAGAACAGGCTTGATCGACTTTGCCATGGAGCGTTCACTGTTGACCGGACTTGCTTTTGGCAGGGTGGGCGGTTCGGTTGCTGCGTTTGACAACCTGTATTTACCCAGACTACATCGCAACGGTCGCGTCGCAGCTGATGTGGGCGCCCAAACGGATCATACAACCAGCCCTGGTGGCTACGTGATTGATTCCGTACCCGGTTTATACAGCGATGTACTGCTGCTTGACTTCAAGAGTTTATACCCCAGCATCATTCGCACCTTCAGAATTGATCCGCTTGGATTAGCACAACCCGGTGAGGATCCTGTGCCCGGGTTTCTGCAGGCGGAATTTTCAAGACAAGGCTGCATATTGCCGGAGTTAATCGAGGAGTTATGGCGGCAACGTGACCAGGCCAAAAAAGACGAAAACAAGCCGCTGTCGCATGCCATCAAAATTATTATGAACTCCTTCTACGGTGTGCTGGGTACGGATGGCTGCCGGTTTTTTGATCCCAGGCTGGCGAGCAGTATTACCCGTCGCGGCCACGAAATCATTCAAAAAACCCAGGCATTTATTGAGCAAAAAGGATTGCAGGTCATTTATGGTGATACAGACTCTATTTTTGTTCTGCAAAAGTCATGTTCATCACCTGAAACCGCCAGGCAGGAGGGTGAAAGGCTGGTTGAAGAAATAAATTCATACTGGATGCGCCGAATCAGGAAGGAGTTTAATTTGCAAAGTTATCTGGAAGTCGAATTTGAAACGCATTTCAGCCGTTTTTTTATGCCAACAATACGTGGATCAGATCAGGGCAGCAAAAAACGCTATGCAGGCTGGGTCGAACATGAGCCGGGTAATCACCGGCTGATTGTTAAGGGCCTTGAGGCCGTAAGAACAGACTGGACGGCATTTGCAAGACAGGCACAAACCGTAATGCTCAAGCGTTTGTTTACTGGCAGGCCGCTGGCGCAATTTTTGACTGATCTCGCCGAGGGCTTGTCACAGGGAAAGTTTGATGACCAGCTGGTCTATAAGAAGCACCTGCGTAAACCCCTGGCAGCGTATACGAAAAACAGTCCGCCGCACGTACAGGCAGCCAGGAAAATGGATAATCCGGGCCGAAGAATTTCATACATGATCACCTTGAACGGTGCAGAGCCGGTCTCAAATTTAACTGCAAAACCCGATTATGATCACTACATGGAAAAGCAGTTAAAGCCAGCGGTTGAGGGTATTTTGCAGTGCGCAGATCTTGATTTTGATGATATCGTTCAATCCCAAATGCGATTATTTTGATTAATATGGTTAGAGATGCATCCTAGAGAAATCCGTCTATCAATTCGAAACGTCGAGTTAGCGGCAATACGCTGGCCTGCAAAATCAAATGCGCGGATTTTGGCTCTGCACGGCTGGCTGGATAATGCACAGAGTTTCGCCCCCCTGGCCGAAAAAATGCCTGGCCATGACTTTGTCGCACTTGACTTTGCGGGGCATGGATATTCCGGCCATCGGCCGGCGGGTGAAATTTTGCACTACATGGACTACATTGCTGACGTTTACGCAGTGCTCAAGGCGCTTGGATGGGAGACATGTATCCTTATCGGGCACTCGATGGGTGCGGGAGTGGCTTCTGTTTTTGCCTCTGCATTTCCGGAAAGTGTGCGCGGATTAATCTGCCTGGATGGCCTGGGACCGGTCACGGGTCAGGAGGAAGAAGCTGTGCCCAGGCTTAGAAAATCTGTGCGCTCGAATCTAGAACCATTGACCCGAAACAGGACGGTTTATGAAACCGTGGCGCAAGCCGTCAAGGCCAGGCTCCAGGCGAGTGATCTGAGTGAATTATCCGCTAAAAAACTGGTGGATCGGAATCTGGTGCATATCAACAATGGCTATGTCTGGCGTTCAGATCCCAGGCTGAGGCTGCCGTCTCTCTACTATCTGAGTGAACCACAGGTGAACGCATACTTGCGGGAAATTCAGGCGCCCACCTTGATGGTTAGACCCACCGGGTCAGCATATAAGGCAGAAAAGGTACTAAGAGCCAGGGCTGAGTTAATCAATGATATTACCTGGGTAGATGTGCCCGGTGGGCACCATGCGCACATGGACCGTGCTGAGCAGGTGCTATCTCCGCTGAATAACTTTGTTGAGAAACTTATGGCAGACGCTAATACAGCCTGATCAGCCAGTGATATAATGCTATAAAGCGATGTTGCATGAATTGACATGAATCAAAAGAAAAGTATCTACAGGGTGGTCTTTCAAAACCAGGGCAATATTTATGAATTGCATGCGCGTGAGGTGTCACAAGGCGCCATGTTTGCGTTTGTAGAGGTCGGCGAAATAATTTTCGGTGAACGTTCTCAGCTGGTGGTAGACCCGTCAGATGAAAAACTCAAAGCCGAATTTTCCGGGGTCAAGCGGACCTATATTCCAATGCACGCTATATTGCGCATCGACGAGGTTGAAAAGGAAGGTGTAAATAAAATCACCTCAGCATCTGCGGATAAAAATAAAATCACACCTTTTCCCATGCCGGTACCACCGGCCGGAGGCGGATCTAGTTAAGCTGATCTGCAGTTATCCCTGGTATCGGATAAGGCACGGTTATCGCGCATTCGATGAGTTTGCTGAGTCTGTTCAAACATAGCCTGTAATTGTTCAGCACAGGTTGAATGGTAAACGCTAGCGTGTACTTCGA
>JAHEKD010000368.1 GCA_024638545.1 Gammaproteobacteria bacterium | reverse complement strand
AAAGCCGTCAACGCCCATTACCGAGACCCAGTATCGCAGACTGTCCATCACCATTTGCAATACGCTGGGATGATTGATGTTGAATGTATTACCGCACCCCGTATCGTTAATGTAGTGACGCGGATCATCCGGCATCAGTCGATAATACGAAACGTTGTCAATTCCACGAAAGGAATAGGTAGGACCAAGATGATCACCTTCGGCCGTATGGTTGTAAACCACATCCAGGATTACCTCGAGACCCGCATCATGAAAGCGGTCGACCATACGCCTGAACTCATATGCATTGCCGGTGCTGGAATACCGCAACTCGGGTGTAAAAAAACATAGGCTGTTGTAACCCCAGTAATTGGTAAGCCCCTTGTTTTGTAAAAATCCCTCATCAACGAAACCGTGGACCGGCAACAGCTCGACTGCGGTAATGCCCAGTGATTTTATATAATCAATAATCTGCGGCTGCGCCAGGCCTGCATAGGTTCCTCGAACTGACTCGTTAACAGCCGGATGGCTGACGGTGTATCCGCGAACATGGGTTTCGTAAATGATTGTATCCGGCCAACCCGTCCGGGGCCTGTTTGTAACTTCAGGCATTTCAGCGTGGGCTGAAAGCACGCACTTCGGCATTTGAGGTGCTGAATCAGTCGTGCTAAATGAGAGGTCTGCGTCCGCACTGTTTTTATCATAGGCCAGATGCACATCAGTCTGCCTGAGCGTTCCTTTTATTGAACGTGCATACGGATCGAGCAGCAACTTATGATGATTAAAACGATGACCCTGGTGTGGCTCATAGGGGCCATAGACCCGGTAGCCATATAATGCGCCGGGTTCCAGGCCCGGCAAATAACCGTGCCAGACCTGATTGGTATAGTGCGGGAGCGTGATACGCTGTAATTCACGCCCACCGGTTTCATTGAACAGGCACAGTTCAACCTTTTCGGCATGCGCCGAAAAAAGTGCAAAATTGGCACCCCTGCCGTCATAGCTGGCGCCAGGCGGGAACGGATTACCCGGTTCAATCGTTGCGGTTTTTTTCAAGAGCATTTGACTCGAGTGCAAAGATGACGGTTGCCAGGGGTGGAACAGAGATTGAGATGGAATGAGGATGTCCATGCAGGCTCTGATCATCTGAAGCTGCACCGCCGGCATTTCCGATGTCGCTGCCGCCGTAGTGGCTGCTGTCGGTGTTAAGGCGCTCGGTATAGAAGCCGGTATAGGGTACCCCTATCCGAAATTTCCAATGCGGGGAGGGTGTCATGTTGACGACAACCAGCACCGGTGAACTATTTTCAACACCAAGGCGCATGTAAACAAAAACCGAGTGTTCGGAATTATTGGAATCCAACCACTGAAAACCGCCCGGTTCACAGTCCAGTTGATGCAGTGCCGGCAGCGTTCTGTAAATGTTGTTCAGGTCCGCCATTAGCCGCTGTATGCCCGCATGTTGATCGTGATCAAGCAAATGCCAGTCCAGGCTTTGGTCATGGTTCCATTCGCGTGTTTGCGCAAATTCATTACCCATGAACAGCAGTTTCTTACCCGGATGCGTCCACATGAATCCCAGGTAGGCACGTAAATTCGCAAATTTCTGCCAGCTGTCGCCCGGCATTTTGCTGATCAGGGAACCCTTTCCGTGGACGACCTCATCATGGCTCAACGGCAGGACGAAGTTCTCGCTAAAACTGTATACCAGCGAGAAAGTCATTTCATTGTGATGGTACTTTCGGTAAACGGGATCGCGCGAAATGTATTGCAGGGAATCGTTCATCCATCCCATGTTCCATTTAAATCCGAATCCAAGGCCACCGCTGCTGGTCGGGCGGGACACGCCCGGCCAGGCCGTGGACTCTTCGGCAATCATCATTACGCCCGGATAATTGAAATAGACCCGGTTATTGACCTGCTGCAATAATTCAATGGCCTCCAGGTTTTCACGGCCACCGTATTGATTGGGAACCCACTTGTCCTGCTGCCGGCTGTAGTCAAGATAGAGCATGGATGCCACCGCATCAACGCGTAAACCGTCCAGGTGAAACTCGTCAAGCCAGTACATGGCGTTACTGATAAGATAGCTTTTGACTTCTGCACGACCGTAGTTATAAATCAGCGTATTCCAGTCAGGATGAAATCCCTTGCGCAGGTCTTCATGCTCATAAAGACAGGTGCCGTCAAATCGACCCAGGCCATGTTGATCGGTCGGAAAGTGCCCGGGGACCCAGTCCAGCAGCACGCCTATGCCCTGCTGATGACAACGATCCACAAAATTCCTGAACTCATCAGGCGAGCCGAATCGACTGCTGGGCGCGAACATTCCAATGGGCTGATAACCCCAGGATCCGTCAAACGGGTATTCACTGACCGGCATTAACTGAACATGCGTAAAACCCAGTTCCACCACGTACGGTATTAACACATCTGCTAAATCGCGATAACTAAGATAGCGATTGCCGTCAACGTGACGTCGCCAGGAGCCGGCATGGACTTCATAGATTGAAATCGGCTGGTGATGATGGTCAGCCGAAGCCGCCCTTGCTTTCATCCAGCCTTCGTCATGCCATGAATAGGATCCGGCAGCAACCGTCTTTGATGCAGTGTCAGGCGGGTGCTGCATGGCAAAGGCGTAGGGATCCGCTTTCAGCGGCAGTATTTGTCCCTGGCTGCTCCTGATTTCATATTTATAGTTCACGCCCTCACCCAGGTCCGGGATGAAGATCTCCCACACACCGGAAGCAGGGTACTTGCGCATAGCGTGGCGCCGGCCGTCCCAGCCGTTGAATTCACCTACAACCGACACGCGGCTGGCGTTGGGTGCCCAGACGGCAAATAAGACACCGCTGACACCATCGACCTCGCGGTGATGCGCACCCATCCATTTATACAGTCGCTCCTGGGTGCCCTCATTAAACAGGTAAAGATCGTTTTCATCAAGCTGCGAACCAAATCGATAAGGATCATCCATCTGCAGCCTGTCGGTACCGTACTGAACGCTCAAACGATAGTCGAGCGGTTCGGTATGACGATTCAATACGCCTTCAAACAAGCCCGCTTGATGGACTTTTTTGAGTGATGCGAGAGAATTTTCAGCCGTGCTGTCCAGAATATCAACGGCTGTTGCGCCAGGCAACAAGACTCTTGCGACTAATCCCTTGCCCTGGGGGTGCGCGTGCACTCCCAGTACCGAAAAAACATCTTCATAATTTGCATTGACCAGGTTGTCTATCTGGGACTGGCTCAACAATGAACCGTGTTGACTTGTCACTGGATTCTCTCCTCATTTATGGATGACAGTAATGCCTGTATTTCATCATTATTAAATAACGCCCGGGTTGTCAGTTTTTGTTTTCGACGCCAGTTAGGGTATTGTCGGTGTGTGCCCGGAATGTTCACCGGCTTTTTTAACAGCTGCAGGTCATCGAGCTGGAACAGCATGATCCGGGATCGACTGCGGGCGCAGGCCACGAGAATCGCAGAGCATAATTTAAAATCGAAGGCCTTATTCAGCGCGTCACAATGCCATCCTTGCGGTAACAAATTTTGTAAATCGAGCCAGATGAGCAGCTCGCTTTTCTCCAGCCGGCGCTGTTCATTCGCGGACTCGAATTCCCGGTTTTTATCCAGCAAACCAATCTCCCGGCGCAGCTCAAGGTCGATGTGATCCCACCAGCCTGCCAGTGTCGGGACATCGTGATTTGTGATCATTAACAGTGCCTCACTATCATGCGATTGCGGCAGCTTAAATGAATGATCCGGATTTTTTTCGAAATAAAAAACCTTGTTACTGTAAATCGACTTTGACTTCATTTCTGCACGCAATTCACCCGGCACCGTGCCCATATCTTCTCCCACGACCAGACACTG
>JAHEKD010000367.1 GCA_024638545.1 Gammaproteobacteria bacterium | reverse complement strand
TGAGATACAAAGGCCTGGACAAGAATGCCGCTCATGCGTTTACATTATTTGCGCTGGCGAATTTATATTTGGCGCGAGACGAGTTGGCGACTGTATAGGGGCCGTTGCGTCTATTGATCAGAAAAGTGAAAAGAAAAACAAAATGACAAACCAAATTGTATAAAAATTCGCCATAAGAAGTATAAATTCTGACTGAATGAAAATTTCTGATCAAATATCGAACTAATTCAGAGGTTCCTTAACATACTATCAGTACTTTCCATAAATTAGTTAACTGTCACTGTTTTTTATAACTGTCACCGTTTTTTACACTGTTTTTCCATTTCAATCCTAATGTCTATAAAATTAAATCTGCAGCCAGTAAATGTGTAATGCTTCACAGAATAAATCATCATGCATGGGTATTATGTAACTCTGATTGAATTAAAAAAATCAAAAAAGACTAATAATAAATATAAAAAGGAGTACATAATCATGTCAAAAAAAATTTCTCTTCATTTCAAGCTTGGCAATAAAAAAATCACACCAAGTGAAATGGTTAATTTAATCAATAAAAATCCAGAGCGTGTAGCCAGTGAAGCAGCCAGCAATTTGCAGATAATTACATCAAAAGAAGTTTTGGATTCGATTCGTAATAATCCATTTGGTCATCTTGTTGACACAAATGGCGATGTGGAGACCTCTGGCTTAACAGGTTTAGAAGAAGCTCTAATTGTTATCGCCTTTATTGGTGTTGTCTCAGGCTTTTTGGTTGGATACCAGGCAGGCTTTGAAGACGGCATGGAGGCCGCGACTGAAGACTCTGGCGGTGGGGGTGATGATGATAGTGGAGACGATACCGGAGAAGATAGTGGCGGTGAAAATGAGGGTAGCGACGAATAACCGGATAGTTCTAGCCAGTGCATAATCTCAGGAGAAAGCGTAGTGTCAAAGCTGCGCTTTTAATTACTTTCGGATCTTTTCACTAGCAGATAATCAATGATTTGATTCTTGAATTAACGAAAAACGGAGGATGGTAATGAAGTTCATTTATTTCGGCATTGCAATGATGGGGCTGGTCCTGCAAGGCTGCAGTTCTGGCTTAGGTTTACAGACGCCGCCCAGCGAGGATGATCAAAGTTTCGTGATCTACTATCTCGAGGATGTCAGGGAAGTTCACATTCATGCCAGAAATGGGGTGGGAAACGAGGCCAAAACTACAATTATTCCTGGACCAGGTGGTCCGTTCGATGCGAAACTACGTGCCTCTCTGCGATCTGGTCCGTTTGACGATGACTATCTTGAAGAAGATTTTGCCTTGTTTGACTCAGCGTGGGAAACCAATGATCCGGCAACGGGTTCCCCGCCAAGGAAAATTCATGAAATCTGGTTTCATGGATCATCTGGAGAGGATCGCTTTACAAACAGTACAGATATTCCTTCAATCGCTTTTGGCAGGGGTGGAAATGACACGCTGACCGGCGGCACATCGACGGATGAGCTACATGGGCACGACGATAATGACTTACTGAGCGGCGATGCAGGCGACGACTTTCTCTATGGCGGTTTTGGAAGCGATGTGCTTTTCGGCGGCCCCGGACCCGACTACCTTCATGTTAAGGCAACCGGCAATGATGCCGACAACAATGTTTTGTGCGGCGGGAATGGGGCAGACGAACTCATCGCGGCTCCATTTGTAAGCAATAGTCTTGATGGTGAAACTGCCGGAGGCGATGATGGTGATGTTGACATACTACGAGGCGTGAACAACAGCGGCGCTACAACAATCTATGAGTTCGTTCCGGGAAACGATGTGATATTCGAGAATGGCAATTTCATTGATCCATTATCTGGAAATTTACCCTTTTCACAGGTGATCGATTGCGGATAGACTACTGCTGACCGTCTGTACTGTGCGGCTTGCTGCGGATAACGATGTCCAGGTCAATCTTGAATCAATCGCGTGTGATGTCCTTTGTTATCGAGTGAGTAGCTACAGTTATAGCGTAAATCTTGCTCATATAAGATACAGTCATACAAAAACACATTCAATTTCGTATTCCATGACACGCTGGATAACGAGAACATCCCCAGAAATTTCCGTACTTGCCTCGGCGTCTGCGCATCGGTGAGCCGCAGCGCGGGCAACGATGAGCGCGCCTGACTCTCTGAGTATGGGTTCGGAAGCTTGGAGTAGCGCTTATTTGATATAACGGCTGCGGTTGCCGTATAAGAGACAAATTAACTGTAGAGGCTGGAATTGGAACGCCTAACACCTTCAAATCCTCTTCAGCCTGTGCTCGTATTTTGAGTGCATCCACAAGCGCCTTGTCGCATCTAGCCTTGTTTGACAATGCGTCGAGACGAGTTTGCGCCTTTCTCAGTGTAGCCAACCCGCTGCGGATAGTGGATTCCAGGTTAGCTTTCTCAGTCGCAAAGCGCCCGCGTAATACACATTCGTCAGCAACATCCTGGGCATTAGGTGTTCGACTATACTTAAAGTGTGACTCGTGCCTGCGACGCCAGTCCATCAGCTTGCCGATCATAACGTTGCCAAAACCAGGCACACTCAAGACTGCAGAACGGTTCACATCTGCAGCGGTTTCGATTCCAAATGAAATCAATGCGGCTATCTTGGCAGGCCCAATCCCAGGTATATTGGCATGACGTATCGGAAAACGGTCCAGATAGGCCTTTCGCTGGCGAGACTCACGATTAGATTTTAGTTTCACTAACTCGCGGGCAAGTAAGTCATCATGTTGTTTGTACATGGGGATCGCGATGTCCAGGTCGCCGCGAACCTTCATCACCTCTGTCATGTCGTTGCGTCTTAAAAAGGCATCTAATTCACGCTGCACCCGTTGGTCTGCGTCCTTAAAGGCTTGAAGGAACGGGGCATTTTTTGCGCCAGGAAGTGTTATAAAAGACCATCCCCAATAAACCAGACCTAGCCATAAATACCAAATTCCGGCGGCATTTATCAAACCGACAACAGTGCCGCCCATGATAAGCAGGCCCTTAAGGGTGCCAATGAGTTCGCTTCTTTTAGTTTCACGCAGTGAATTGCTGGCACCCCGCGGAATAGTCGGGGTTGACAGCAAGTCCGATATCGATGGGAGGCGGAATGCAATAATTTCACGGATAGCCTGTTCTGTCCCACGCGCGTCGGTAGTCGTATTTAACCTAAACGCTTGTGAATCCGGGAACATGTCAAAGCCGCTTTTTTTCCTCAGCTTGCACCATACACAACCCCCGGCGCTACCTGGGTAGTAGTGGGTTTTAACCTTAGCGCAATGCCTTAGTGAGCCATCAAAGTTGATCAGAGCGTGAATCCAATCCTGCGCATTTGGACGGACACCTGGATTCACTCCAAATGCGTGTTCGAATGCATTTGCAATCGCATCGGTAAATAGATCAAGTGTGAGTGCACCGGGTGGAGGCGTAGTCCTGGTATCAGATTGACGAATACGCGAATAAGCAAAACGGTTCTGGGCAATCGCTTTGCCCAAGGAAATATCAGGTCCCTTGTAACGCCCGGCATATGGATGACGTCCCATAAACAGTAGATGAAAGATGGCAACCGCAAGGCTAAAGTTATCGTGTTCAATCGTACGCTGCAAAGATGAGAGTTTTTTTCCGTGTAGCTCTGGAGGCGTGAAATCCGGCACACCCACAACGCAAGGAAATAACTTGCCTTTTATGCTGAACTGGAAACTATCGGCGTCGATAAGGGCGACAGTGGCGTTCTGTGAGACAAGTACACCAGAGTGATTCAAATCACCAATCACACACCCTGTCTGGTGAACGTTGCCAACGGCCCGCGCCACGTTCAGCGCTGTATGGATAATGAACCGATAGTCTGCTTTCAGAAAATGACG
>JAHEKD010000366.1 GCA_024638545.1 Gammaproteobacteria bacterium | reverse complement strand
CTTTATGTAAGCGTGCATCAAATGTTGCAAAATGTACGCTAAACCATTTGACTAGTTTCTGTTTAAGTATTTCAGTTCCAGCTTGCGGGTTTGCCAGGAATTCATCCATCATATTATGAATTTGATCAAGCAGATCTTCATGGTCTTCCTTATGAGCATGATATTCCTTATACCCGGCTTTTTGCATAAGGCTTTCTTCCAGAGCAAAATGTGCAGCAATACCGGCATAAATATCGCCCAGGAATTTTTCAATGTCCTCAGCAGCTGCGTTGTTTTCAAGGTTTTCATAGGTGGCGTTGATTAGTTCAATCATTTCACGATGCTCCTCGTCAATTGCCGCAACACCTACAGAGTATTCAGGTTTCCATTCAAGATAAGCCATATCCAGTCCTATAAAAATTAGTTAATAACAAAACTTTTTGATAAATCATCGAATTCAACCAACAAATGCTGGCCCGATGCAAGCTCAAGTTCAGATTGGTACTGATAGTCGTAGCCCTGCTCAATGTTTGAATTGCGCATGCCAATAAAAAGCTGATGGCGTCCATGCGGAACTTTTATGCGTTTATAAACTGTTACCGCACCATCATTCCAGATGCCGGTTGGCGCTAAACTCTCCTCATATAATATCTGATCATCAAGCTTGAAAACGACTTTGACGGGCCGTCTTTCGCGTTCACACTCTTCAGGCTTGCGCATATTTGCAGGCAATTTGTCCAGTTCTTCCTGGGTGAGTTTTCGACATTCCTGTAACAATTCTCCTGACTGGGAGAAAGTTAATGAAATAACGGCCTGATCAGCGTCGCGTAATGTTGTAGTCGGCCAGTTTGAGAAACGAGCAACCGCTAGCATAAATAAACCACAGGCGGTAAACATCGCAACCAGCTTTACCGGTTTATTTATTTCAAACCGGGGTTTTTCGATTTGCGTATTGAGAGCCTGCCCGTCTGGATTGTCCAGTGTCCGGCTAAATGCATTCAGTCTCTGGCTCATGTCGGGATACTCAGACCACGGTTTTTGCCAGGCCAGCGCAACTTGATGCAGATTAACACGTTTGCGGAGCATCGGATCCCGCTGACGCTGAATTCGCTGCTCTGTCCACAACATGCCAAACCGATATTTACATTCACCCTGGCTGCAGCCCGTCATCATGACACCGTCAGCAAGCTTACGGCTAAGAATATAGTCGATAAATGAAGGCGGAAGTTGCCCCATACAGTGCACTTCGATAATACCCTTATGCTTGGTTTTTAGATTTTCTGTTGCGCTATCTCCCTGGCAAGTGATGGTTAATATGCGTTTTTTATCGGTATCCAGTTCCGCTGACACCTTGTGTATCGTTGCGCGAATTTCCGCAGCACTTAAATCAGGTAAGTCTATGCCGGGTATTAGTTCACTGCGAGTACGAAATGGCATTGCTGTTGGGCAAGCACCAACACATAAGCCACAGCTTACGCATAGATCCGGGTCGACCACCGCTTCCTGTTCATGTGCGGTTTCATCGCTGCGCGGCATCATGGAAATCGCTTCGTAGGGGCAATCATTTGCACAGCGTTCACAACCGTTGCAGTTTTTCAAATCAACAATGGCGACCTGTTTTTGTCTGGCCGGGGGCAGCCAGGGCGCTAACAATAGCAGCCCCGTCAGGCCAATCAACAGCAGCCACACGTGGGCCGGAGACCAGGACTGTATTAATGGATAGATCAACAAGTAAAACCAGTCAAGGCCGACAGATTCGGGAACCTGGGATAAATCTATATTGTCCTGACTCAATGCCGGGTACAGCAACGAAAGTAAAACCATCATCGCCAACACTGTTATCATTAGCGTTCTCGGCGGATTGATTCGCGGTCCGCTGATTCTGAATACGTGCAGCCAGATCGCAAAAACAAAGAAAATGGGCAGACCGATGACGTGCAAAAACACCATCAGTGTAAAGAATCGATTACTCAGGCTTGAGTCGGTAAGAAAATTTCGCGCCATTGAGCCTGTGAACACAGGTAAAGAGTCAAGCAGTTCCGCAGAGAGCAAAGCAACGTAGTGTGCCATGTTATCCCACACCAGCCAGTAACCGGTAATCCCCAACAGGAATAAGATCCAGACTAAAGGTACACCACTTATCCAGCTAAACCAATGCTTGCCGCGCTGATGGTTGATCGAAAATTCCCTGATAATATGAAGTGTTAAGGTGATAATTGCTGCATCAGAAGCGTATCTGTGCAGGCTGCGCATTGCTGAGCCGAAATACCATTGCTGGTGAGTAATGTACTCAACTGACTGATAGGCACCATCAACACTCGTGCGAAAGAAAATAAGCAGCCAGATACCGCTGACTATGACAATCCAGCAGAAAAAAATGGTCAAGGCACCGAGGTAGTGTAGAGGATTAAGTTTATAGCCGAAGCCTTGATTTAGCAGCCTGCGAATCGGCAGCAATAAATTTGTTGCAAAGCGTTGCAGGAGTAACAGCAATGATTAGCCTCTGGGAATGCGTTAGCCTTGAGAATGAGCGTGAAAGATCGACTTGATCCTGATCATTTTGTATCTCATGATTTACGACCTGGTTTATTCATAATTTCCTGAGATGCCTGGATTCACGTATCAAATATATTCCAACTGAAAGCACTACAACAAGACCAACCAGAATCTGGATAAACAGTGAATAATCGAATCTGTATCTTCCTGTATTTGGATTGTAGACGGTGCAGAAAAGTTTAACCCTGGCGATCAGGTCAGAGAGCAGGTGGCGCTCCGCGGAAGGTCGGTTAAAAACCAGTTCCTTTAACGGCTCCACCAGCCACGGCAATTCGAATATATCGCCGTAAACCTGTTGATACACCACGCCATCTCGATCGATGATGCTGACCTGGGTAATATGATCAAAACCTCGTGCAGATGAAAAGTAGGTAAACCCCAGCTGTTGCGTTAATTTGTCGATTATCTCCTGGGAAGCGCTTAGAAAGTCCCAGCCGTTGAGGCTGATATTTTGCGAACGGGCGAAACTGCGCATATTTTCAGGCGTGTCCCCTTGCGGATCAAAACCGACCGTCACCACATTAAAACTGTCTTCACCCAAAGCATCACGTGATGCGGAAACCGCCCGCTCTAACTGTTTTGTGATGATCGGGCAGGTCAGATGACAGGAAGTGAATACCAGGCTGATTAACAAAGGCTTGCCGTGATAATCATTTAGTGTGACTGTCTCATCCCGGGTATTAATAAAATTCAGATCTTCAAGCTGGTTGCCAATCGCCGCCTGCGATATCGCAAGTGCCTTATCGGCATCGTAGGCTGGAGTATCGTTTTGCAACGCCAGGATATCAGCATTTACAAACATAGCGGTCAGCAATATCAGGCAGACTTTAAACTCAAAAAACGACCGTCGGGATTTATTTATTAATGTATCGCAGTTATGCCCGGATATGTATTTACGTCCGGGCATGCAATAATGACTTTGAAAGTTGTTTGTCGTTCATCTAGGACATTGGCCATACCGAGGCCAGATATTTCCAGTTGATGAAAAAGTAAACAACGAATATCAGGAGGAAAAATATGGCCAGTACAAATGTACCGGGTGCTGCAAATCCCCACTTGCCGGCTGCTGAATGGTCTGCTGCAGATAAAGTGAGTGGCTCGGCTTTCATTAATCGAGTTGTTGCCGTTCCGTAATCAGACTGCGAATCGACACGTTTACCAAAAAATACCGATACCACAGTGATTAGTACAAATGCTGCCCCACCAATGATTGCGATAATGCCGCTGACGCCAGCCAGTCCCATCAGCGTAAATGCGGTTGCTGAATAGTCAAAACCGAGAACAGAGTCGGTAAATGCCATGTCCCAGTGTCGACGTTCAACA
>JAHEKD010000365.1 GCA_024638545.1 Gammaproteobacteria bacterium | reverse complement strand
TGGCAGCTTCACTGATGTAACGTTACAGGCCGATCTTGATCAAAGACTAGTCAGGCCCGGTAGACAGGATATTAACCTGGCGGATAGACATGCCGGTACCTGGGCTGATTTTGATAATGACGGTGACCAGGATTTGTTTGTCGCAGGTTCATACAACAATGAGGTATTGTTATTACAGAATAATGGCAGCGGCGAGTTTTGGGAGCGAAGCACCAGTTATGGTCTTTTACCAAGTGCATTTAAAGCGGGAAGAATGGCGATACTCGCAGATTATTCCGGAGATGGTTTGCTTGATCTATTTTACGCACATAATGGCCTGCCTGCACTTGCTTTCGAGCAACAAGCCGGCCGATTTGTGAATGCCACCGACCGGGTTGGCATTGCAGGCCAATGCACCAGAAATAATTCAGGATTTGCATCAAGATTATTTAGATCTGGCAACTTGATATATGTATGTATGGAAGCCAGTCAAATTATTCAAAAAGCGTATGATACTTCGACCGTTCCATTTATAGATGTGAGCAGTGCATTTGATCGTACCGGAGTCTGGTCAGATGCGGTGCTGGCTGACATCGATAATAACGGCTGGCTGGACATGATTGTCGCCACCGGCAAAATCCGGCCCAATGGCGTTATCAAAACCAGTTCTTCACGTATAGAAGGCTGGTTATCTGCAGCAGGCAATCAAGAGAAAAAAGTCACTTTTAGAGCTGAAGGCAAACTTACAGTAAACCTGTATGCAAGGAAAGTAGCAACCAGAAATAAAAGTAATGGCAATCAGTATGACAAGGTTTTTATAGGCAAGCATGGCATCTATCCGACATCATTGCCTGTAACCATAAATCCGTTAAGTATGGCTCACCAGGGCGTTGTTACAGATCGCGGCCCTTTGGGTTTTTACATGGGGTATGACACCTCTTCCAAGAAATGGATATTTTACCTGTCCGCAAAAAATAGTACGGATCACGTTTATTTTACGGTCGATGGAGACAGTTTAACTACGCCTGTTGTCACCGGGCTAACGGGCTCGGACGGTCAGCGAACCCCAAAAGTGTTTTTAAATAATGGTAGTCGTATGGTCGACACTCCCGGTTCCAAGGGATTGCGTGGTGGTTATTGCGGGGCTGTTGCGGCTGCGGATTTCGATAACGATATGGATGTCGACATTTACATGGTCTGCCGCACCAGCATTGAAAATCTGGAAAACAGAATGTACTGGAATAAAGGTGATGGAACCTTCGTCCTGGGTGCCAATCATGGCGCCGAGGGTCTGATTGGTAAAGGCATTCGCAGCGGTAAAGGAACCGGCGAAATGGCCGTTACTGCCGATTATGATGGCGATGGATTTATGGACCTGTTTGTCACCAATGGTAATCGTTTATTTCCACATTTTAGAAAAGATAAATTTTCTGCCGGCGGTCCGGACCAGTTATTTCGCAATATGGGTGGAAACGGTAATAACTGGCTGCAACTGGATTTGCGCGGAACCAGTTCCAATCAAGATGGTATTGGCACCAGAGTCACCGTAAGAGCAAACAAGTTCAACCAGGTGCGAGAGCAAAATGGTCAATATCACCGCTGGTCACAGGATCACAAGCGTTTGCATTTTGGCCTGGGTTCGAACACCCGGGCATTTGTAAGGATACGTTGGCCGGATGGAACCGAGGATCTGCATACTAGTGTAAGAGCCAATAGATTATATCTGGCCGTTCAGGGAGGTCGTTTAATCAATAAAACACTGCACTCTGTATCCATTGAGGGCACGACGGTCACCGAAGGTGAAGATGCAGTAATGAAAATCAGTTTGTCAAAGCCGGCAAGCAGGTTTGTATCAGTGGATTACTATACAAGCAAAGCAACCGCCATTAATGGGTCTGATTACACTGCCAAGTCGGGTACGGTCGTGTTTAAACCGGGAGAGCGCGTAAAAATTCGTTCGCTAAACACCTTAGAGGACTCAACGGCTGAAAATACTGAAACTTTTACAGTAGCATTACGAAATCCGGTATTTGCATTTATTAGTAAGCGAACCTCGAGTATGACTATCAGGGATGACGACTAGCCCGTTGAATACTTTATTTATCCAGCTGCTGATTTAATGCCCAGTTAACATGCTCAGCGACAAGTGCCGAGGAATCATGTTCACGCGACTTAAGGGCATCCACGACAAGATCAGACTTGTCAGCATTGCCTAATGCCACCGCCAGGTTTCGTAACCATCTTTCATGACCAATTCTGCGTATTGCAGAACCTTCAGTTTTAGATTCAAAAGTTACTCTATTCCATTGAAAAGAATCAGATAAATTTAACTTATTCAAGTTATTTCTGGGCAGAAAGTCGATTTCGCGGGTTTGCCTAGAAAATTTATTCCAGGGGCAAACCAGCTGGCAGTCATCACAACCGTAGATCCTGTTGCCCATTGCTTTTCGAAACTCAACAGGTATGGCTGTTTTTAGCTCTATGGTGTGGTAGGAAATACATTTTCGGGCATCCAGCACGTACGGTGCGACTATGGCCCGGGTAGGGCACACATCTATACAGCGGCGGCAGCTTCCGCAATGATCATCGGTGACTGGAGTATCCACAGGCAGCGGCAGGTCAGTATAAATTTCGCCCAGGAAAAACCAGGATCCGTCTTTGTGGTTGATCAGGTTAGTGTGTTTACCAATCCATCCCATACCTGCTTTTTGTGCCAGGGGCTTTTCCAGTACGGGTGCACTGTCGCAAAAAATCCGATAACCATATTCACCAATCATCTGTTCAATGCGGCTGGCTAATTTCTGTAATCGCTTTCTGACCAGTTTATGGTAATCGCGGCCCAGCGCATAGCGAGACACGTAACCGTTTTCCGGGTGATCAAGCTCAGCCTGTGCGTCGTCGTCGGGCCAGTAGTTTATGCGAAAACAGATAACGCGAATTGTACGTTCAACAAGTTTGCCGGGCTGCCAGCGTGTGTCTCCATGTTTGATCATATAGTCCATCTCGCCGTGGTAACCCTGTTCCAGCCACTGTTGGTATTTTTCCGATGTTGCAGACAGGTCCGTATCCGCAATCCCGATTTGATCGAAACCGAAATTTACACCCAGGGACTTAATCTGATGACTCAATTTCTGGTAATCTATATGTGACATGAAAAAATGCCTGCCTAAAAATCTGCCTGAGCAATTATATACTGCTAAAGCGTGCCGCGAAATTGATACCCGAGTCATTACCGGTGGTAAGGTTGACGGCTACCAACTGATGGTAAAAGCGGGGCAGTTTGCTTTTGAATGTATCTGTCAGGAGTATGGCGATCTACGGCAAATCATCATCTTATGCGGCACTGGCAATAATGGGGGTGATGGTTATATCGTTGCCGGTTTGGCGGCCGATAGCGGCATTGATGTCAGCGTTTATGCCTATGGCCCGCCAACGACCAAAGATTCAATTATGGCACGCGAGTTTGCTCAAAAAATGGGCAGTGATATCCATGATTGTGTCGATAAACCAAATATTTCAGACAAACTGAATGCAGCCGAATTGATTGTTGACGCATTACTGGGAACCGGCGTTGACCGTGAAATAACCGGCTACCTGGCCCAGATGATCAACTGGGTGAACGACAGCCATAAGCCTGTTGTCGCCTGTGATATTCCAACAGGGTTAAACAGCGACAGCGGCCGCATCATGGGTCGCTGCATTACCGCAAGGCTAACGCCGACTTTTATTGCCCTCAAGGCGGGGTTATTCACCGGCAGCGGCAAGGCACAGGCAGGTTGCATACTATTCTCGAATCTTGGCGTGCCAGACGAATACTACCGTCAAAATAAACCATCAGCGTTGTTGATTAATCGTCGCATGTTAGCTGGGAAAATACACAAACGCACAGAAACAGCGCACAA
>JAHEKD010000364.1 GCA_024638545.1 Gammaproteobacteria bacterium | reverse complement strand
TTTCACAGTAGAGCCAGGTCTCTATATTAATCCGGGAGAGGGAATAGACCCGCGGTGGAATCATATTGGCATTCGCATCGAAGACAATGTTTTGGTCAAAAAGCAGGGCATCGAAGTTCTCACCGAAGCCGCGCCAAAGGATATCGACCAGATAGAAGCGTTAATGGCTGGCTAGCAGGCGTACGAGCGGCATGGAGCGAGTATTAAAATATGATGTTACCGTTGTTGGTGCGGGCCTGATTGGAGCAACCTTCGCCTTATTGTTGGCACAGCGCAGTAAACTAAAAATAGCCGTAGTGGAACGCTCGCCAGCCCTGTTGAAAAATGAGCAAGCCAATCAACGAGTGGTTGCACTAGGAGCTCTGGCCACTTCTCTGCTCGACGAAGTAGGTATATTCGAAACATTAACCAGCGAAGAAGCGTTCCCCTATACCAAGATGTTCGTTTGGGATGAAAATAGCAATGGTGAATTGTCCTTCGACGCAGGAGACTACGGGCAAGATGTGCTTGGTCACATGGTAGACAGCATGGCTTGCAATTTACGATTGCAAAACCAGATGTCACACCAGGACAATATAGATACCTTTTATGACTTTCAGACCAATGACATATTAGTGAATAAGGCCGGCGCGTTGCTGGCAGGAGAACCGTTTAGCATTGAAACCAAGCTGTTGGTTGCTGCCGACGGGGGAGGTTCCTGGGTCAGGCAGCAGGCAAAAATTTTCAGTCATCGCCAGGCGTTTGGGCAAGTTGGCATTGTCGCTAAAATCCGCACCGAACGAAACCATCAGCAAACTGCCTGGCAGCGCTTCCTTGGCACTGGTCCGATTGCGGTATTACCACTAAACGACAATCAAAGTTCAATTGTCTGGAGTGTTGATATACAGCACGGAGACAGGTTAATGCAGCTCAGCGACGCGGATTTTGCTGATGCCGTTGCTGCCGCAATACAAAATAGACTGGGCCGTGTTGAATTGTTGTCGGCACGAAAAGCGTTTCCATTGCAAAGCCAGCGAGCAGAGGTCTATTTCAAAGCGTGCATCGTTTTGCTTGGTGATGCTGCTCACAGTATTCACCCACTGGCCGGGCAGGGTGCGAATTTGGGCTTCAAAGACGCCAGTTGTCTAGTTGATTTGCTGCAATTGCAGTCGACTGGCTCATTGTCCAGTGCAAAATTACTGGGCAGCTACCAGCGTACCCGCAAAGTTGACAATGAACAAACCGATTGGCTGATGCATGCTTTGCACAAGGCGTATCGGAACAATATTCCGTGGTGGCAAGTTGCTCGCGGGGCGGGCATGCGCTGGCTCGGGAGTTCGGGTCGACTAAAAGCGCTGCTGGCAAAAAACGCGATGGGAATTTAGTCGCCCCAATACGCAACCAGGGGTTGAAGATAGCTTGCAGGATAATCTTCGCGCTTGGCTTCGATCAAATCAGTGCGGTTTGCAAATTGACTAAACAAGGGTTTGAGGGCTTTGCGCAAAGTGTCTTTGACAAGAACGGAACGAAGTTTTCCTAGCATCGCCGCGGGAATCTCCGGGTGCGCGATAAGTGCATAGTTGTTGTACACTTTGCTTTGTTGTAAACGAATGAACCTGCCTGGCCGCTGTCGAGCCATTTCCTTAAAATAATGATCACTTATGGCGAAGCCGACACAAGGGCTGTCTGCTTCGAGCATTTCCTGCCTAACTGACCGCACGGACACGATGTCTGCGGAGTGTAAAGGTTTGTCGAACGCGCGGTTAACCAGTAAATAATCCAGGTTGAGGGGTGTCTGAGCACAGACACGTTCGTTATCAAGATCATTGATTTCAAAAACACGTGGGTTTGAGCGGTGTGCCGCAATTACATATTTAAGCGGTTCAGCAAGCCTGAAAATAGGCGCAAAATTATGTTCCTTCAAAGCCCAGGCCGTATAATGGGGTGCTGCCAGGTAAATGCCGTAATGACCTTTACGCAATGATCTCTGATAGTTGTGCAAGTACCTAACAGCCACAACCTCTATCTGATCAAGACCCTCTGCGTGCAGCCTGGTTTGGACCAGGCGGGCAGATTTTTTTAACGAATCTGACTCGATGGGAAAATGTAATTTAATGGGCATCGTGCCGATGCTCGGCGCAGCCAAGGCTCGGCTTGCTACCGTAACAAGCAACAGAACAAAGGTAATTTTCAATAGGGATCGCATGCCTATTATTCTAACTCGACTGATAAAAACTGGTAGTATAAACGGCCACCCAAAATCCCTTTCTTTTTTACAGTTGTAATGCCTACCAACCAAGACCTAAAAGATGCCGGACTGAAAACGACACTACCTCGGTTGCGAATACTGTCAATTTTGGAAGAAGGCAACAAACGCCACTTCACCGCGGAAGACGTCTACAAAAAATTGTTGGAAGCAGGTGAAGAAATTGCATTTGCAACCGTTTACCGGGTCCTCACGCAGTTTGAGAGTGCCGGGCTGGTGTTACGACATAATTTCGAAGGTGGTCGGTCCGTATACGAACTTGATCGCGGACAGCATCATGATCATATGGTCTGTGTCCAATGTAATAAAGTTACCGAGTTTTTTGATGCCGAAATCGAGGAACGTCAAAACAAAGTTGCTGCGCGTTATGATTTCGATCTGCAAGATCATTCCTTATATATGTATGGCGTGTGCGCAAAATGCCGGAAATCGGATGCAGGTTCTGTATAGAGCTTTTCGGAGATTGATTTTGCTGACGATGCTATCAACACAATACCTTATAATAACGGCGAAAATTCATCTCGGCACGGGAGACAAAAATGGCTAGTGACGGTACCAATTTGGTTTATGCAAGCTCGCATGAGTGGGCGAGACTTCTGGATGATAATATTGTTGAGGTTGGCATAAGTAACTATGCCCAGGAATCTCTGGGAGACGTTGTTTATGTTGAATTGCCACAAGTCGGGCAGAGCGTGAGTGCGGGGCAGGAATGTTGTGCCATTGAGTCAGTTAAGGCTGCGTCTGATATTTATGCTCCGGTCAGCGGCGAGGTTGTTGATGTGAACGATAGTTTGGATGGCGAACCTGAGCTATTAAATGATTCGCCTTATTCTGGTGGTTGGATGTTTCGAATCAAGGCCAGCAACCCATCTGAGCTGGATGGAATGTTGAGCGAGGAGGCCTACCTTGCCGGGATCGAAGACTAGCTAAGATGCGCGTCCGTTAGAAAGCAAAGGGACTGGAGAGAACCTTGAAGATATTAGTGACCGGGTCGATGGCCTTCGACACTATTATGGTGTTTGAAGATCAATTCAAAAATCATATCCTGCCTGATCAAACGCATATTTTAAACGTGTCGTTTTTTGCGCCTGAAATGAAGCGATATCAAGGAGGTTGTGCTGGAAATATTGCGTACACACATAAATTGCTAGGCGGTGATCCGGTTATCATGGCAACGGTGGGTGACGATTTTGGCCCTTATGCGGAACGATTGAAGAAACTCGATCTGTACAGTGATCACATTCGACATATCGATGGCGAATTCACCGCGCAGGCATTCATAACCACAGACATCGACCACAACCAGATCAACGCCTTTCATCCAGGCGCAATGAATTTTGCTCACCTGAATAAAATTTCAGACGCTGAAGAAATTGAACTCGGCATAGTTTCGCCGAATGGGCGCGAAGCCATGCTCCAACATTCAGCGCATTTTTCTGAAGCAGGGATTCCTTTTGTTTTTGATCCCGGTCAGGGTTTGCCAATGTTTGATGGTGCAGAGCTGTCAAATTTTCTTGATCAGGCCAATTACGCCATTGTAAATGACTATGAATGCCAGATGCTGTCAGAAAGGACTGGCAGATCTTTCGCTGAACTCGCTACTGAAGTTGAGGCGCTAGTAGTGACTAAAGGCGGCCAGGGTTCAACTATCCATG
>JAHEKD010000363.1 GCA_024638545.1 Gammaproteobacteria bacterium | reverse complement strand
CGATTTCCTCAAACCATTCAATCTGTAGTTTAATTCATTCACGCTATTTCGAGCTATAAAATATCAACTCACTGCGAAAGACAAGCTTAACTTAGTTTGCATTTATAGATTTGAAATGGAAAGATGCAGTTGAAGTACGTAAAATCACAGGTATAGTTCACGCTTAATAAAACACCACGGGATTGGTTTAATGAACTATTCACTATGTGCTAAATGTGATGTCAAGCGTTGAAGTTGACGAAAAACAAATTCACCTGTGGACATGTGCGTATCTTACTATCACTGGTGAAGGGGTATTAAATAAATATCATAACCTGCTTAACATTGAAGAAAATACGAAATTAAACCGGTTTCGATTTTCTAAAGATCGACACCAGTTTCTGGTCAGCCGTGCCCTGTTGAAATCAGTTCTCAGCCTTTATCATGTTCGGGTTAGTGCAAACGACTGGGAATTCAGGTGCAATCAGCATGGAAAGCCCGAGATTGCCAACCAATCTGTTGATAACCCGGTGCAGTTTAATCTGGCTCATTGTGACGGCCTGATTGTTCTCGCCATCACCAAAAATAACGAAATTGGTGTCGATGTCGAACAGTTAAATCGCCCGCGCTCATTATTTGAGCTGGCCGCAACTTCTTTTTCTGCCATAGAACAGGCTACACTTTCGAAACTGCCTGAAAACAAGCGAAGCAAACGATTTATCGAACTGTGGACGCTTAAAGAATCATATATTAAAGCCAGGGGTCAGGGGCTGTCAGTACCGCTTGACCAGTTTGGTTTTTATCTTGAAGAAAAAAATGGGATAACTTTCTCATGTGACCTGCCACTCAGAAAGCCAGCCGATCAATGGAGGTTCTGGCAGTTCCAGTACAGCGATGAATTCATTATCGCTTTTGCAATGCACGGTCGCTCTTCAGTTTCTGAGACCGAAATCTGTTACAGGGAAATTGTGCCAATGGTCGATTATCAAGACTACTCTATTGCCGATATCCGATGCAGCCGCTAGCCCGCATTTCTCACCACCTACTACTGCGAGGGTCCCTTGCCACGCCCTGTCTGCATTTTACTCGGTCAGGGTCCTCGACATCGTGTCAACGATGCCTGCGGGCCCTTGTGCCGGCACATATGCAGATAACATAATGCCGGCCTTTGGTCGTAAAACCCATACAGGACGCATCCTTTAACCGTCTCGCTACGAAGTCCGGTGAGAAATATGTCTAGCCAGAGGGGAATCGGGCATACTCGTCATCTTTATCAGCAGTGATTAACGCCAGCCGTAACCTCGCATTTGCAGCAGTTTTTTAAACAATATTTTACCTGAAATATAATTTATAGTTAACTGTTTTTGTTGTGTATTTTTGACAATTTTAATTCAGAGACAGGAAACATGAACTCGCCAGTATCATGCATTTACATCGACAATGACACGTCCTTTGACCTGGCCTTTGAGTATGTCTTTACCTAGCTGTGGTAAGTCTTGCAGCCTTGCATCGCTTGAGATTGCCCTCAGCATGTCGAGGGGTAAATCTTGGGCAATTTGGTTCCAGGCGATGACGCGATCCTCAAAGGGTTTCATCACGCTGTCTATTCCAAGCAAATTAATGCTGCGTAGTAAAAATGGAATTACTGTAGCGGGTAGATTAGCGCCGCCTGCAAGACCTACAGCTGCTGCCGATGCGCCATACTTTAACTGCCCTAAAACACGCGCTAACATTGCGCCACCCACGGCATCGACACAGCCAGACCATGTTTCTGACTCCAGCGGACGCTTTACCGTTTCGTTTATATCTTCGCGTGCAACAATTGTAGTCGCCCCGATTGATTTTAGATAATCTGCAGATTCCGGTCTGCCGGTCACGGCAGCGACCTCGAAACCCTGATTTGCCAAAATGGCAGTTGCCACTGAGCCGACACCACCCGACGCGCCGGTTACCAGCACGGGCCCGTTTCCCGGCACAAGTCCATGATCTTTTAAGGCCAAGATTGCAAGCATTGCGGTTAATCCGGCAGTTCCAACGGCCATTGCGTCGCGCGTACTCAGCGAATCAGGCAGCGGCACCAGCCAGTCGGCCTTGACGCGCGCTTTTTGTGCATAACCGCCCCACCTGTTCTCGCCGACACGCCATCCCGTCAATACAACCTTGTCACCCGGCTTATAGCGATCATCGGCTGATGACTCAACAGACCCGGCAAAATCGATCCCGGGCACGTGCGGATACTTACGAACCAGTCCGCCGCCCGGACCGATGCATAACCCGTCCTTGTAGTTCAAGGTTGAATACTCGACGGCAACTGTAACATCACCCTCGGGCAATCTTGATTCATCGATCTGCTGAACGCCGGCATGAGTTTTGCCATCTTCGTTTTTTTCAACGAGCAATGCATTAATCATTTTATTTTCCTCAAAATGTTATGTTTATAAATAGAATTAGATTAAAGTCTGCGGACTTACGCGGTATCTTTACGGACGCCTGAATTCGGCAGACTAGACTGCCAGGATATTTAATTAATTAGGTCCAGACCAATCAATCGGGCAGATTTCAGCAGATTTACCACCAAAGTCCCAAATTCGTCCATGATCGCGAACACGCGAACGCGTACCTTGAGCTGCTGTAATCTCAGGTCCCATCCAGTATTGTGAATTCGTGATCATCACGGGTTTTTCCGGTTCCAGCCCAACTATGGTTTCAATCTCACCCTGAATTTTCTTACCAATATTAATGCGGCGCTTGCGAGCATCTGTTTCAATATCAACTTTTATCTGTTCAGCATGAAAAATATTGCTAACCAACAAGGTGAACAAACCGGTGGTTCCGCCAGCGGCCCCCGAAAAGATTTGCAACAAGCCATCATAAGCTGCACGCGTCGCGCGTTCATCGACATAAGCCGCAACGCTCCAGTTTCCTTCTGCCATGCGGCCTGGTATATCTGCTAATAGTCCAACATTCAGTCCACCGATGTCTTCGCCTTCAAAATGACCCTCGTCAATGCGAATCGCCATCCAAGCATGACAGTATCCTTCCGTGGGCTTGGCTTTACCAAGACTTACGACGCAAGGGCAAAAAGTTTCACACGAACAGTTCAAGAACAATTCGCCCTTTAACTTCCACTCCTTAGGCACCGTCTGTCTCCGGGTTGGTGACGCTGCTGGTTCTCTATTCTCTACTACCATCTTATAGTCTCCGTATTAATAAATACTGGCAGCCAGGCCGCCAACGAAAATTCCAGACCCGATCAGAACCACACCCAACGGTTTGACCACGTAGTACGCTACTTGTGGAAGCTTTTCCAATGTCATCATAGCTGTAGCTAAACCCATCCATAAAAGGTTCATTGTCCCGCCAACAAATCCCAGAATCATAAATCCCCAACAACAAACAATGCAGTAATTGCCTAAAGTCAGTCCCATACGGGCTCCACCGCTGAAGCCCGTGCGCCAATAACCTAAAAAGTAGTTCATTGGGGCATGACATACCCCGTGGCAGGTCTCTTTGATCAATGTGAATTGATAGACACCTACCACGATCAACAAAATTGCTGAAGGCCACAAGTGAACAGACTGGCCCATCATATCCAACCAACCCAACGCCATTAGTTGTGTTTGAAGTACAGCCAGAAGTACAGCAAATCCAATCCATGCCATGAAGTACCCAAGAATTAATCCCAACCATCCGGCATGGGTGCCATTAGCTGACGCGATCAAATCCTCATATGCTTTCATTGTAACAACGAATGTTGGCCCCATCATTGCAATCATCATGACAGCCCACATGGGAAACAGAATGCCGAAGCTATCCATCGGAGAGATAACATCCATCACCTTCAAAAAGAATCGACTTACTTGATTTGATATACTCTCTCAAGACATTGAGAATAGCGTCATCCTTTTTCATTTTTTCTTTG
>JAHEKD010000362.1 GCA_024638545.1 Gammaproteobacteria bacterium | reverse complement strand
ATATGGACCTCGCCAATATTGCCCGATTTGCGGTGGCTCAGAAAAACCCTGATTTTATCAAGCTGGCAAAGGCGTGTAACTGGCGTGCCGTCGTGGTTAATGACCTTGATAAATTACCGGCGCAGCTCGAGTCCGGAATGAAAAAATCGGGTGCACCATTACTCATACAGCTAAACGAGAATGAGATATTCTGATGCATTTTTCTTCATTAACACAGCGTATCAGCGGTAAAAGCGTCGATTCCTGGGAGGTTCATTACAAGGCGGCGAAAAGGCTGAATGCGGGTGATGACATCTATCTGTTAAGCGTTGGCCAGGAATCCTATGAGTATACGGATTCCAGAATTGTGGATGCCGCAATTGAAAGCCTGAAAGCGGGCAGGCACCACTATACACCGGTTGAGGGAGAGCAGGCGTTAAGACAGTTGATTGCCCGGCACCATCAGGACAGGACCGGGCAAATTGTGGATGCTGAGAACTGCGTTGTGTTTGTTGGTGCCCAGAACGGTATTTATGCCGCAACCCAGTGCCTGCTGGAAACGGGTGATGAGGTCATCATACCGGAACCTTACTACACGACCTACCCTGCAACTTTTACCAGTAGCGGGGCGACACTGAAATCAATACCCTGCCTGGCTGACGAGCAATTCCAGGTGAATGTGGATGGCGTGCGTGATGCCGTCACCGGTAAAACCCGCGCCATCGTGCTGAATTCACCAAATAATCCAACCGGTGCTGTTTATCACAGGAACAGGATTGCAGCGATTGTTGAAATCTGTGCACAAAATAATATCTGGCTAATCTGTGATGATGTCTATGCGGATCTGGTCGAGCCTGATCAGTTATGCTGTGCCGCCTCGATGCCGCAGGCTGACAAGGTGGTCATCACCGTCTCCAGCCTGTCGAAGTCGCACCGAATGACTGGCTGGCGTTTGGGCTGGGCGATTGCACCCAAGCCGCTGGCAAAACATTTTTACAATCTCAATATGTGTATGAACTATGGCCTGGTTGGATTTATTCAGGATGCGGCCATTAGGGCGCTTCAGCTTTCACATGAAATCACACCGAAAATTCGTCAAAATATTGATCAAATGCGCAAAGTATTGACGGATAGCCTGTCACAAATTTCCGCCATAAAAACCATTCCCTCTGATGCGGGCATGTTCGTAATGGTTGATATTCGCGGGTTGAACATTTCCGGCCGGGATTTCTGCCAGGGACTGCTGGACCAGTATGATGTCGGCATTATTCCGTGCGACGGTTTTGGTGAGTCCGGTGCCGGCCTGATTCGTGTCAGTGCCTGCGATACGCCGGAAAGATTACGGCAGGCAAGTCAGCGTATAGGCAAGTATGTCGAGTCATTATCTTGAATGATTTGCAACATTTCTAAAATATTTTGATAATGGCTTTTAGCGCAAAATACAAACTGCTAAAGTAACAGTCGCTGCGATTTATCAAAATTATCAACCACATGAGGCAAGTATGTCTGACCAAGCAACTGTAGAAGGGGAATTTAACTGGCGCGAGCCGTTGTTACTTACTGATCAACTCTCAGAAGAAGAGCGCATGATTGATGATGCGGCAAGAAGCTATTGTCAGGAAAATCTTATGCCGCGTGTGCTGATGGCAAATCGTCATGAAAAATTTGATCGGGAAATAATGAATGAACTGGGTGAACTCGGCTTCTTAGGCTCGACAATTCCACAAGACTATGGCGGTGCAGGTATTAATTATGTTTCTTATGGATTAGTCGCCCGTCAGGTTGAGCGTGTCGATTCGGGCTACCGTTCCGCCATGAGCGTACAATCTTCGTTGGTCATGTATCCCATCCATGCCTATGGCAGCGAGGACCAGCGTAATAAATATCTACCTAAATTGGCCACCGGTGAATGGGTTGGATGCTTCGGTTTGACGGAACCGGATCATGGCTCCGATCCGGGTGGAATGAAAACACGGGCAAAAAAAGTTGATGGTGGCTATGCATTGACGGGTAGCAAGATGTGGATTACCAACTCTCCCATCGCCGATGTGTTTGTGGTCTGGGGAAAGGATGATGACGGTGATATCCGCGGCTTTATTCTGGAAAAGGGGATACAGGGCCTAAGTGCACCCAAAATAGAGGGTAAATTTTCATTACGTGCATCAACCACGGGTGAAATCGTGATGGATAATGTGTTTGTGCCTGAGGAGAATTTGCTGCCAAATGCTAGAGGTCTGCGCGGCCCGTTCGGATGTTTGAATCGCGCCCGCTACGGTATTGCCTGGGGGGTCATGGGCGCCGCGGAATACTGTTGGGCAGCGGCCAGGCAGTATGTGCTTGACCGCAAGCAGTTTGGCAAACCACTGGCGGCAAATCAGCTGATTCAAAAAAAACTTGCCGATATGCAAACTGAAATCACGCTCGGGCTGCAGGGCGCCTTGCGGCTGGGCAGGATGATTGACGCCGGCAAGGGTGCGCCGGAAGCGGTTTCCCTGATGAAACGAAATAACTGCGGTAAAGCCCTGGACATTGCGCGTGTCGCCCGTGACATGCACGGGGGCAACGGCATTGCTGATGAGTACCATGTTATCCGGCACATGATGAACCTGGAGGCCGTCAACACCTACGAGGGCACCCACGATGTGCATGCCCTGATTCTCGGGCGGGCGCAAACAGGCCTTCAGGCCTTTATGTGATGATCACGCCTGATCAGATTAACTTTAATTTGTAAAATGTGAGTCAATCCTCTCTGCAACGGGTCGTCTGCTTAACCGAAGAAACCACGGAGACACTCTATCTGCTCGGCGAGCAGGATCGAATTGTTGGTATTTCAGGCTACACCGTCCGGTCCGTGCAGGCACGCAGGGAGAAACCCAAAGTCAGCGCTTTCACCTCTGCAAAAATCGGTGCAATATTAAAACTGAATCCGGACCTCGTGCTGGGTTTTTCAGATATGCAGGCTGATATTGCCGTCGAACTTATCCGCAAGGGTATCAATGTCATGGTGTTCAATCAGCGTTCGGTGGATGAGATTCTTGACATGATTCGCTGTTTAGCCCGCATTTCTCACCACCCTACTACTGCGACGGTCCCTTGCCACGCCCTGTGGGCATTTTACTCGGTCAGGGTCCTCGACACCGTGTCAACTATGTCTGCGGGCCCTTGTGCCGGCACATATGCTGATAACATAATGCCGGCCTTTGGTCGTAAAACCCATACAAGACGCATCCTTTAACCGTCTCGCTACGAAGTCCGGTGAGAAATGCGGGTTTAAGATCCGGCCGTGACGTGCAGGTTTAAAAACCTACCTTAAACTGATTTTTATAAATCAAATCCCAGCGTCACCGGGTTTGTTGCAAGATCAAGGCCGCTGTTGTGCGTCAGTTCGGTAAAATTAAGCTCATTAAACTGATCAAGAGTGATCACACTTGAACACCGCGTGCCATAATCTTCACTTTCGATATATATTGACGACAATAGCTGTTCATATTTGATGTCAATACCGGTGTTGGGCAATTCGTCAGATTTTGCAGTGGTCTGATCACCGAGCAACTCAAATAGTGATGCATGAATCGAGTCAGCCGGATATTTGAGCAGGTTACTCAAAGCGTGTTTACCGTGTATAACCTTGGGCCAGGGTGTATCCAGTAAATGGTTGCTGAGCGCATAAATACCCGCAGACAAACGTGCTGGCTGTTGATTGGTTCGGTTGGAAAAATAGTAAAGTTGGCCAGGCAGGATTCCATAAATCAAGTTATAGCCGCTGTATGAATTGGCCTGGCGCATCAGATTTGTTGAGAATTGACTGATTTCGATATCAGTGTCCAGAAAATCGGTCACCAGTAAACCTCTTGAACGAAATGCTTTGCTGATTCTGCCGGCTTCTCTGTAATTTGTGATAGCTGCAAATCGACCGGTTCTTGTCAGGC